>CALEHV010000001.1 GCA_937876465.1 uncultured Bacillota bacterium
TGGATTATCTCACATAATCAAGGACATGGGGAACGGTAGATAATTCATCGCTTACGTTAGTTGTAAGTCAGGCTGAGATGGGTGCAACAATATTGTACCATAGATTGTTTGTTTCGGAAATTATTTTCCTCTAAAAATGGGCAGAAGAAAGCTCCCAAATCACTATTGACTTGGAAGCATTATTCCGACCATTTTACCCAAATTATACTCTGCTATTTTTCAAATTGCTTTCTATATTTTGTTGTTTCAATAGGGGTATTAAAGTCTGTAAAACCAGAATCAATTATTACTTGTATCTGTTCTTCTAATTCTATAGCAACTTTTTGATTTACTTCTGACTTAATATCCAGTTTTTTATATAACATCAAGTATTCTTTTATATACTGTGTCAAAATTCTATTCAATTCAATTGCTTTACCTTCGTCATCCTTAACACATTTTTGCAATACATATTGTCTATACATATTTATATATCCAAGATGACTAAAAATAATACGCTCCGTATGAAACTGCCTAATACTCTCCGACTTCGAAGATACAGACAAATCCCTCTGGTAATTTTCAAAAGTAAGTTTTGACTTATATAGATCTTGCACACTCCATCCTTTTTTTTCACATATTTCTTTATCGGCCTTCCCCATGCGACTACAGCAACCTTCCACTGCTTTTATTACGCTTTCTATTTGATACATAAACTTGTATCTTCCTCTTTCTGACAACAAATTATCTCTTGAAAATAATGGTTTACGATTATCTCCAAATAATCTTGATGCAAAGAATTCATAATTTGTACTCATTGTGTTTAAATACATGCGACCAGCACAAGTAATCTCCAATTTTGCATACTCTTCCCTACATTCTGTAATTGGTTTACCTGAACGATATAAATCCAGTTGACTTTTTAACCCATTATCATCTCTTGGTGGATATTTGTTAAATGTAAGTAAATGCCGCCAATCCGTAAAACGTAACAAATAAATTTTATCAATAATATCAGCTACATCTTCAGCATCTAATATCCCTTCAAAATATCTAAAAATATCATACAAACATACTTCATCTCTACAATTGTTTAGGTATGTTAATATCAATCGTGCTGGACTAAATAAATATTTTTCTTCATTTCCGAAATTTAATAAATTTAAATATTTTTCATCAAAATATCTTTTCTGCTTAAAATAATCAAACAGAAGACGCAAAATTATACCATTTGCCCCTTTATAAAATCTACGATTTTTCATAGCACTGATTTCTTTATACTCATTAAGTAACTCACTATTTTGCGATGCAATCAATGTTAAGGTTGAAACAGCAGTATTATAACTATTATTAAATAAAGCAAATACATTTCTTTCTATATAGGAATTACTCATAAGCATATTTATTGTTTCTACATCCTGATATAAATTATCAGAAATCATATCTCTATTTTCCTTTAAGAAATCCATTCGTTTACTAATAATATTTTTTTTACTGTAAATTTCTGAAATTTGAAATTCTTCTATAATTCGCTTCGAATTCTCACTAAAGTGCTCTGTTAATTTAGCATATGTTGTTTCTCGCATTGCTAATACAATTGCATACTTTTTCAACAACATACTGCTCGAAATTTTGTATTTATTCAACTCAATCATTTTAAAAAAAGTTGTAATCTCTATCCATGCTTCAGAAGTATATTTTATAAACTCTTTTGTTTTGTCAATGCTATCAATATTGTCCAAATTATCAAAACAAAATACGCAACCAAAATTCTGGCTTACTTCATTATGAATTCTATAATACTCAATTTCTTCTGTAATATCCCATAAAACATATAGTCCCAAAAGTTGTAAGGGCTGCATCTTTTCCAAATATGTATGTATTAAAATACTTAGATCTATTTTACTTTTTTCTTTTCCAAGATAAATACATGCTAGAATATTGTCAAACTTTTTGTTCTCAAAATAATCAATCATCAATTTATTAATGGTTCTATTTAAATCGATATAAGTAATTACCTGCTTAAATATATTATAATCTTGAGAAAAAAACACCTCATACATAAGATGAAAGATTTTTCCACCCTCGATAATATCATCCATTATAATATTCTCTAACTCATTGCTTATTTTTATTAAAATAGGATCCTCCATTTGATTATCAATTCCTATTTCCATATCAAAAATATATCTTGTATGTTCTTTTTCTCTTAGCAAATGATGCATAAAAGTCGTCTTACCACATCCACTATATCCAATCAATAGATTTAAGCGAAGTGCACTATCATTAATATTTTTCAATATTTCCCGTTTCAATTTTTCTGCTATATCAGTATTAAAATAAAACTCCTCAAAAAACATTTCCTCAGATATTAATCCATCAAAATCCACTCCATCTGCTCTCGAAAATGCTGTTGCTCTTAAATATTGTGCCGTAGACTTTTCTTTTAACATATCAAAAAAAACACCATAGTTATTATCTTTCATATTATTTTATTACCCTCTCTTGTATCTATTCTTGTTTCATTTACTCTTCCAAAGCAAATCATCTACCCGTAAATCTGAATTATCTCCAATATGTACCACATTTTGTTCCTCAATCTCCATCTTATGTAGTAATCTATAAGTCTCTTCTACCGTTTTCCCTATATACTTTGCTATTTTATCTGTTGTTGCAACAATAGATATTTGTATATATGATAATATCCTTTTTTGTATCTGACTCTCTTCTTGTTCCCCTATAATATCTCTATAATTACCATGTATCTCTGCGATGACTTTTATTTTTTCATCAATTTGTTTTTCTATTTCTGCCATCAATTCCACTTTAGCCCTATTGGAATTTGCAATATCTTTTGTTTTCTCATCAAATTTTCGAGTTAAATATGCAGACAAATAGACTACAAAAATAGATGCTGCGTAAACGCCAAATAGCGAGTACCTTGACATTTTTAGGCGGCTGCTTTGCAGCCA
>CALEHV010000002.1 GCA_937876465.1 uncultured Bacillota bacterium
ATGGAAATTAATTATTTTGAATTTTTATCTTGATTCTTAATAGTTAATCTCCTTTCTTCTCACTATACATATAGTCAAAAAAAATTAAAAAATTTCAAAAAAGTTTTTAATACAAAGTATTCTTTTTTGCATTATGAGGACAAAAAGGTCGCATTCAATCCATCCCGACCATAAAAAAAGACGTTCATTTAAGAACGTCTATTTCAATCAAATGGTCGGGATGACAGGATTTGAACCTGCGACCTTCTCATCCCAAATGAGACGCGATACCAAGCTACGCTACATCCCGATTTGCCACTCTGGCGCGCTTGACATGAATCGAACATGCAACCCTCAGATTCGTAGTCTGATACTCTATCCAGTTGAGCTACAAGCGCACAAGCTGCCAGTTTTGGCCTTAATTATCTTATAACCAATACTTTGATTATACAAGATATATTTTCTCGTTGGAGGTTCCAGTCAGATTTGAACCGACGGTCATTGAGTTGCAGTCAATTGCCTTACCACTTGGCTATGGAACCATGCAAACGAGATTATACCATTTCACTTTGTTATAAACAACTTAAATATTTAGTTTTGCATTCTCTCAAGTCTACGTTGCTTTTTAAGGCTCTTTTTAATGCCTTTATTAATTGCAAAATAGATAACCACGGATATTACCGCTAAGAATTCAACAACAAGAATCACAATTGCCCATACAGGCAATGAGTTCGTACGAACCTTTTCCCACATATCTAGGACAGCTTCATTTTGATTTCCGAAGTCATCCATAACGCATAAGTGATTTAAATCACTTTTTTCTGGAAATTGAGCAGTTAATGTTCTGCCGATTACATCTGGACTAGGATAGAAAATTGCATCCGCGGAGCCATCGAAGAAATAGGAAATGTCATATTGATTTTCGCCGGATTCATCATATTCAGTTTCATACTCAGCTATGGCAGCTTCTTCTAACAAAATGGCTTCTTCCTCATCAAGTTCGTTTCCATCTTCGTCGACATCGCTGTAAAAATAGCCATTATATTCGACATCATAATTTTCTTTGACATAGTCAAGAACATCATCGCCACTTACAGCAGATGTATAACCAACATACCACATATTTTGAATTGCATTTGTTGGTTGTGACATGAAATTAATGAACTCGACAGCAATATCTGGATGTTCACTTATTGTTGGGACTGCAAATGCGTCAAACCAAATGTTTGAACCTTCTTCTGGAATAGAGAAATAAAGTTCCTTTTCGTAATCTGATTCGGCTTGGAAAATTGCCCAAGTAGCATCACCACTCCAGGCAAGGTTTGCACCAATTTTGCCAGTAACCATATCGGTTTTTCCTGAGTCGACTTCGAAGCCAAAAGAGTTGGCTTTTAATTTCATCATATCTTCTTTAACAATATTTAAAGTTTCATTATCGCATCTATTAAAGATTGCATTTAATTTTTTGTTGAATTCTGGATCTTCAGGATTTAGTTCAGCAATTTCGTCTTTAAATGCATGAAGAATGCTCATTGCGTATACATCACGTACTGAATCTTTGATTGAAAAACTATTTTTAAATTGCTCAGAGTACAATGCTTCCCAAGATTTCATGGATTCAATTATTGAATCCCAATCGCCGTCAGCACCAACATAAAACTCTGGGTTATACATGATCCCAACTGTACCCCACATATAAGGGACGGAGTAGTTAAAAATAGGTTTATCAGTCATGTATTCATTTGTATCAAGACTTTTTGGATAGATTCCTTTAAAAATATCTTGTAAATATGTAGAAACATGATCATTAATCTCTGTATTTTTCACAGATTGTGAAATATCTTGAATAAGATTATGAGAAATTAATTTTTGAACCATGTAGTCACTTGGAACAATAATATCGTATTTTGATTTACCAAGTTTTAATGCGTTAAACATGGTTTCGTTTGTGTCAAATGTGTCATAAACAACTGAAACATTAAGGCCTTTAACATCCTTCATATATTTTTCAAATTGTTTAGTCATATTCGGCTTTGGTTGAATAATTGTATTTGTTTCTAAATCATATTGTTCTGGATCGTTAACATCATAAACAAAATGTTTATTATACTCACAACCTTCATCGTATTTTTCAGGAGAATCTTCTTCATAGATGTAATCAGCGGAGTTTAAAACACGTAAAACGATTTTATCGCCCTCTTCACTACTGGCTTTTCCGCCACAGCCAACCAAACAAGGAACTGCAAATAAAGCGACTGGGAATAAAGAGAAACAACTAAATAATTGCTTTTTCATTGCTGACTACCTCCTTTCTGGCCTTACTTTTAACAGAGAAATGTCTATATAAAGTAATACCAATAACAACAGCCAAAACTGTTAAGAAAATAATAAGTGTCAAAGGTCTGAGTTCTGCTGGTACGGAGTGCTTTTTCAAACTTGTTTGAATATAGGTTGATAAAGTCTCAATACAAGCATCACCTGATAATAAGCCAGGTCCTCTTGTGAATTCAGTAACAATGTAATCATCTAAAGACAATGTAATTGAAAGCAAGAATCCTGAGAAAATACCAGGCATAATTTGAGGAATAATAACTTTGGTTAAACCTTGTGATGGACGACAGCCTAAATCAAGTGCTGCTTCATAAAGGTGTGGATCCATTTGAATAAGTTTTGGTTTAACACTTAAATAGACAAACGGAATAGAAAGGACAACGTGTCCAATTAATAATGTCCAGAAGCTAAATAAATATGCTTTAAAGATATATGTTCCAACAAAAACAAACATAAGGGCTAAGGATAAAGCAATGACGATTTCAGCGTTTGCAACTGGAATTTGTGTAGCTCCTTCAATAACTCCTTTAGCTCTACGTTTGCAGTAGAAAGTGCCTATGGCACCAAGTGTGCCTAAGACTGTGGATACAACAGCAGAAATTAAAGCAATAATAACTGTGTTTCCAACTGCTGTCCAAATCTCTTTCGCAACTTGTGTGTTGCTAAATAAATTTTTGTATAAATCCCAACCAGGATTAAATGCATCTTGGAACGAAATTGTTGCATTTGTTGAAAATGAGAATGCAATCAAAACTAAGATAGGAAGATACATCAAGAATAGAATAAGGTAGATGTAACAATTGGCTAAAATTTTCTTTACCATAAGTTGCCCCTCCCTGTATCTTCTTTATTAATATTACGTGTAGCAAACATTGAAATGATGACAAGAATGAACAAAATGAATGCCATAAATGCACCATTATTCCACATGTAGTTTGCAAAGTTTAAATAAATTGAGTTTCCAATTAATGTGACATTTCCTTCGGAAAGTGCATCAGAAATAACATAGGATGACATAACTGGAACTAATGTCATTGTAATGGCTGAAACAATTCCTGGAAGTGATTGAGGAATAATGTTTTTAATAAAAACTTGAATCGGATTTGCGCCTAAATCTGCTGCTGCTTCAATTTGTGAATGATCCAATTTCAACATAGTTGTATACATTGGAAGAATAACAAATGGAAGGTAATTATAAACCATACCAATTAGTGTTGCAGCATAAGGAGCAACACCACCAGTTAAGTTGATTGCGAATAAAATGTCACGTGTGGCGGTTGTTCTAAGAACAAAGTTAATCCACATTGGCATAATAAAAAGCATAACTAACACAACGTTTTTATTATATTTTTTTGAAGCGAGGAAATACGCGATTGGATAGCCTATTAATAAACAAATTAATGTAGTTTGAACCGCTACGAAGAAACTAACCAAAATAACCTCTAATTTTGCTGTGCTTGAGAAGAATTTTGCAGCTGCATTGATACTAAGTGCTCCAGTAGAATCGCTAAAGGCATAGTAAACAATGATTAGCAAAGGGATGACAACAAATAATGAAAGGAAGATTGCGTAAGGTATTGAAAAATATTTACGTTGAAATCTAAATTTCATATTCGGAAATATCTCCTTTTAAGCGAATTTTGATATCTTCTTTGTTAATTTGGATACCAACAATATCGCCAACATTCCATGTATCTTGAGTATCAAGAATGAAATCTTCGTCATCTTCGCTTCTGCAGATAACTTGATAGTGATCACCTTGATAAATAGAAGAAATAACTTTACCAGTTAATTGGCCAAATTCTGTATCATCAGACAAAATAATTTTGTCTAAGCCTACTTCAAGCGTTAATTTAGCACCAGTAAGATCGTATTTTTTGCCACTTGGATCGACTAAATAATCGTCTTCATCCATTTTTGAGCCTTTGATTAATTGTGTTAAATCAACATCAACATATGAAGTTGATAGTTCAACTGAATTGTCTTTTTGAACTTCACAATTTGTGTAAAGATTTTGCATCTTTTCTTTCTTCATGATGTGAATTCCATCAGGTTCAATTTGTATTGAAACTTTGCCTTCTGGAAAATCTTTGGTTGATTTAGCAATAATTTCATTTTTGCCAACCATAATAGCATATTCATAGTGAACGCCTTTGAATACTTTTGTGGTAATAACTCCATCAAGCATTCCTTTTCCAGCTTCACCAAGAATAACGTCTTCTGGTCTAACAACAACATCGACTCTTTCATCTATTGGGAAATCGTCTAAACACTTAAAGTCAGTTCCTAAGAAACGAACTTGTAACTTACCAGACATTGTTGCTGAGTAAATATTTGATTCACCGATGAAGTCAGCAACAAAAACGTTAACTGGTTCATTATAAATGTCCATTGGAGAACCAATTTGTTGAATAACACCGTCATTCATAACAACAATTATATCTGACATTGTCAAGGCTTCTTCTTGATCGTGTGTAACGTAAATAAAGGTAATACCAAGTTTTTTGTGCATTTCCTTTAATTCGATTTGCATCTCTTTTCTCATCTTGAGATCAAGAGCTCCTAATGGTTCGTCAAGCAAAAGAATTTCTGGTTTATTTACAATACATCTTGCAATTGCAACACGTTGTTGTTGTCCACCAGAAAGAGTTGAAATATCTCTATCTTCAAGTTCGTCTAAGTCAACGATTGAAAGAGCCTTAATGACTAATTCATCAATTTCTTTACTAGTAAGGTGCTTCATTTTAACAACTTCTTCACCTTTTCTATTAGTAACTTTGACTGGAACCTTTTTTAATTTAAGTCCAAATGCGACGTTATCATATACGTCTAAATGTGGGAATAATGCGTATCTTTGAAATACTGTGTTGATAGGACGTTTATAAGGTGGGAGTTTTGTAATGTCTTCTCCATTTAACAAAATCGTTCCACTTGTTGGAAGTTCAAATCCTCCAATCATTCTAAGTGTTGTAGTTTTACCACAACCTGATGGTCCTAAAATTGTGACAAATTGTCCACGCTTAATGTCAAGTGAGATACCGTCTACAGCGTTGAAATCTCCGAAACTCTTGACTACATTGCTTAAGCTGATGATTACTTCTTCGGATGCCATAAGCTTTTCCTCCATAACTACCAATTAAATAATGAATTAAACTAACGTATAAAAATTAGTCGTAAATAACGATAAATTATTGCGACAAAAAATGCAACAAATTTTTAACGATTTTTTTATACATTTTTTTGCAACACTTCTTATAGAAACTTATTAAATATTTATTTAAAATTTTGTCTCAATTTTTTGAAGGAATATTTGAATAAAAAAATTATCTCAATTATAATGTTAAAAATTAGAAAGAAAATACGCATGAAAATTAAAGGATTATTATTACTCCCACTCGCACTCGGAATACTCAGTTTAGCAGGCTGCAAAAACAAATTTGAACCTGTAAAACTTCAATATGGTCAAATGATCTCGAGTGAGTTAACAGAAAACGATTATCAACAATTGAAAGAACGTTTTGCTAGAAAAGAGACTTTCCTCCTTTCTGTTTACGCAAGAAATTGTGCCTGTTGGAGTAATTTTAAAGCTGCAGCTAAACCATATATTACAAAAAATCATGTCGAAATCTTTGCTGTAAATTATGAGGCTTTTCATTCAGTAGCTGGGGAAACCTTAGATACTTTTGGATTAGATATAGAAGCAGGAAAAACTAGTTTTCATGTTATTAAAGAAGGAAAAGTTGTTTTAAACGTTAAATCTGGAGACTCAAAAGCAATGGAAAAGTCTTCTGAATTCGAGAAAATGATGAACGACACGGTAGTCCTTCCAAAAATGTTCTATATTAATAAAACTCAACTTGATTCTTTATATAGTTCTAATGAAACAAGCGCTATTTATTTCATGCGCAGCAACTGCGGAGATTGCACACATATGAACGATGCATTCTTAAATAAATATGATGCAAAAGGCAATCTATATATCTTAGACTGTGAAAAAATTGGAATAAGACAATATGATAGCGAAGGCAATTTAACTCCAACATCTCAAATTGCTTGGAATAAATTTAAATCGGATTATGGTCTAGCAAGTGACAATAACGAAAAATATGGTTATGACACAGGTTATGTCCCAACATTAATGTTAATGAAAGGTGACGCAACCACTCACGAAGCAACCTATTTATCTGGAGCAGTATATTTCAATGATTCTGTTGAGAAAAGTGGAGAAAAATACGTGGTTTCTAATTCGTTCTACACTTCAGAAAGACTTGCAAATCTCCAGTATTTATCAAATTTCGAAGGCACAAAAGTGTTAAAAGGCCTCGAGTTAACTGAAGATGATGTTGCTACATATGAAGGCACAACTTACACATATTGGACTCAAGAAAGTGCAGAAAAATATCACAATCCATTAGCTAAAGCGTTCTTGGATTATGCACTTCCATTAGTAACTCACACAAGCTTTTAAAAAATAAAGACGATTCGAATTGAAGTGAACCCCAAATTGAACCGTCTTTTTTAATCCTTAATTTCGAAATTACTCGTTGTTTCCATTCCGAGTTTTTCTTCATTCAACATTGCTTTGTAATTATCTATGCTTTCTTTTGCGACAGTGTATTGTAGGACGAAAAATACAACAGAAAAACATGCGAAAGCGAAGAAGTTTACAATGTTCAATATAGCTAAATTACTATCTGATAAATTTACTAATCCTATAATTAGAAAAACTATAGAAGTTAAACAAAGAATTACGCCCAAAATAATAAAAGATAATCTTAATTTTTGACGTCTATTAATTAATCTGAGAATCTCTTCTTTTTTAAGCATTATTTAGCCTTTAATCTATTAGTAATTTCTTGAGTTTTTGAGTAAATTTCGTTTATATCTTGGCCTACAAAGAATTCATGATTGTAGTATAAAATTTTGCCATTAATCATAGTCATTTTAACTATGTCTTTGCTTCCAGCATAAACAATATTTTTTTGAATATTATTTATTGGTTGCATTGCTGGATTTTTAAGATCAATCATAATGATGTCTGCATATTTGCCTTTGGCAAGAACATCACAATTATCGAGTCTCATAGCTTTTGCCCCGCCCAATGTTGCCATCTTTAAAACATCAAAACCATCCATACTAGATGGATCGCTATTAACAAGCTTTTGAAGTATACTAACAAGATACATTTCTTTAAACATATCTAAAGAATTGTTTGAGGCTGCACCATCTGTACCTATAGCGATGTTCAAACCAGCTTTAAAATACTTTGAAACAGGACAAATTCCATCTGTTAATTTTGCATTGGAAGCTGCACATGTAATTACAGAACAATTTCGCTTTTTAAATATTTCTATTTCGTTGTCATCAAAATAAATACAATGGAATCCACCACCACCATAATTAAACATTCCAATAGAATCCATATATTCAACAGGTCTTAAACCATAGCGGTTAATGCATCCTTGTACTTCAGTTTTACTTTCTCCAATATGAAGATAAACTGGAGCATGTAATTCGTTAGCTAGATCAGCAATGTCCTTCATTCTCTCAGGTGTTGTTGTAAATTCTGCATGAATACCTAAATTGAACGAAATTAATGAATCTTTTTTATTTAAAGAAGCATATCTTTCTCTATATAGAGAAATTGGTTCTTTATCGGATGTAGCAACAATTGCAGTTCTAAATCCCATTTCTTCACTTGCTTTAACAACTTCTGGAACATGAAAATACATATCAAAAGCTGCAGTAATTCCGCTAGTCAAATATTCTAAAATACCTGATTTTGTTAAATGATAAATATCACCATCTTGGAATTTATCTTCCATAGGAAAAATGCAGTCAAATAACCATTCATGTAAAGACAAATCATCGCTAGCACTACGGGCAAAAACCATTGCGGTATGTGCATGAGCATTCTTAAAACCAGGCATTAACAAATTGCCTTCACAGTCAATGACTTTATCAGGTTTAAGGTTTCCCACATATTTTGGTCCTACGTATTCAATACGAATACCGTTAACCAATAATTCACCTTCAAATATTTCATCATTAACCAAAGTTAAGATGCGTGCATTTTTGAATATTGTGATCATTTTATTTCTTTAAATCATTATCGTCGTCGTCAGCATCATGTGCTGGAACAAGCATTTCGCGAGGTGCGCCACAAATAGGGCAACTACCATCAGGAAGTGGTTTAACTAATTGTCCACAAATTTTGCAACGATATTTCATAGGTTTTTCCATAAAATATATCTCCTTATAATTATTTTAATAATTTATAATCAATTTTTCCAATAGGTGTATGTGGCATCTTATCGATAAAAACGATTTCTTTGGGTTTGGAGTAAACTCCAAGACGCGAAACAATACGTTCAATAAGTTTCTTCTCCGCATCTTCTTTTGTACCTTTATAAGTCTTGGATAGCATTACATAAAGTTTAATAATATGTCCATGTTTTTCATCTTCAATTCCGATTGCACAAGTCTCATAAACAAAGTTAAATGACGTTGCACAGTCTTCGATTTGAGATGGAAATACAGGAACTCCATTAACTTTAACTAATTGTTTAATTCTTTGTTTATATGTAATATAGCCTTCAGAATCGATTGAACCGAAGTCACCGGTTCTTACATATTTTGTTCCGTCTTTTCCGACATAGAAAACAGAATTTAATGAATCATCGTTTATAAAACGATATCCGTTCATAACAGTTGGGCCACCAATACAAATTTCGCCATCTTGATCAGGCGCAAGTTCATTAAGATTCTCATCAAGAACAGTCCATTTTAAATTAGGTAAAATTCTACCAACTGTTCCTGGTTTATAACTATATGCGCCATTAACCGAGCACACATTAACAACCTCTGTAAGTCCGTAACCTTCACGCATTATGCACTCGCTACCTGCCTTTTGCATACGCATATTAAAGCGTTCTTTAAGAGCAGGGGAGACATAGTCTCCACCAACATAAGCTGCTGAAATGCTTCTAAGTTTTCTTCCTCTAAAGTTTGGTTTAGAAAGCAATGCTTCATATAAAACAGGCACACCAATTAAAAATTCAAGTTGACCTTTTTTGATATAATCAACAGTATGTTTTCTTGTGAATTTTGGCATTAAAACATCAGTGCCACCATAAACCAGCATACAATGAATAGCCATTGCTAAGCCAAAACCATGGAACATTGGTAAAGCGGAGAGCATAGAACTCTTCGACAAGCTGTCTTTGCCAGTAATCCATTGAACATTGCATACAACTGAATTGATTGCGTAATCGCTTAACGCAATCGTTTTAGGTTTACCTGTTGTTCCTCCAGAATGTAAATATACAGAATCTCTCTTATACGAATTTTCCAAAGTGCATTCTGCTGTATCTGTTTTAAAATGATAAAATTTATCAATTGTTCGTTCGTTTTTAACTAATTTACCTTTATTTTTTCTTCTATAAATAACACGACTTAATTTTGTGAATTCGTTAGCTGGGCAACAAGAGAAAAACTTAACATCTTTCCCCATTAAATCAACAAATTTCTTGTAGTTTACATCAAGAACAAAAACATATTTTGATTTAGTAAGTTCAAGAACTTCTTTCATTTGTTCAAATGTAAAAAGAGGATGAACGATATTTGCAATCGCACCAATTTGATTAACAGCATAAAGCAAGTAAACTGCATCAGGTATATTTGGCAAACAAATAGTAACAGGTTCGTTTTCTTTAATTCCGAGACTACGTAATGCTGCAGCAAACTGATTAATCCTCTTCAATAAATGCTTGTACGAATATGAGTGTTTAAAATAGCGAAGTGCTACATTTCTTGGGTATGAAAGAGCGCTTCTTTTTACATTTTGATATAAAGTCAATTCAACTGGACATGGTTCCTGTTTCATATTTAATCCTCTATATAGCTAATGGATATCCCATTAATAAAATAATTGGAATCATAATTAAAAGGAATGCAGGTTGATGGAAAATATAGACAAATAATGTATGTCTTCCAGGATATGCAATTCCTGATAATTTTTTATTAATCTTAGCATTCATTTGTCCTTGTGTAGACGCTAAATAAGCGTCTCCTTCAAGTTTACAATCTTCTTTATGATAAAAATATTTGATAATGGATTTCTTATCTGCATAAAGGGTTTCACCGACGAATCCACCTAAGAATACATAAGGAATGTAAGGGAAAAGTCCAAGCCAATCGGAGCCAAAACCTTTGAGACCAAGAACAGGCATCCACCAGTTTGAAGCGTTTAAATCAGACCAGTTATTCATCCATCCAATATCATTACCGTAATTATTGAATATGAAGAAGAATCGAGACCAAAGTTTGGCACTATTATGGCCAAGATTTAAGTAGTTAATTGATGAAAGAATTCCCCAGAAAACTGCTAATACTATAAAGAATCCTAAACAAATCCATTTCCAATTACGTTTACCAAATAATTTCTTGCATAGCATAGAAATTGATGAATAAACGATTAAGCTAATTCCAATTGCTGTCATTGTTGAAATCATAACCGGAACTTGAATTCCAACAAGTCCAAGAAGAGCAGAACCTCCAGTTATGGCTAATCCTAAACCAAGTATTCCACAACCTCTTTTAATATTTCCTTTTGAAAATTTACATGAAACACCAGACAAAAATACAAAAAGGAAAACACCAAACAGTCTTATAAAAACTCTTATGTCAGCACTCCAATATGCATTAGCAAATTGTTGCATTGAATACAAAAATCCTTCGTCAGTGTTTTTAAATATTAAGGAAAAAATGCCTCCTGCGCTTTTAGTGAAATCCCAAATAAAGTGATCAATCATCATTCCCCAAATTGCTATGCCTCTGAGGATATCGATTTCCCATACACGCTTTGCATTCTTAACTTCACTTTTAATTTTTGATGGTAAAGATGCTCTTCTTTTTGATATCCTTTTTGAATATTTATTTTCGAGTTTTTCAACTTTAATTTTTGCAGCCAATTCTAATCTAATTCGTAATAAATCAGTTTCTTGTTGATCATGACTTAAAGCATATTGCATGCATTTAGAATCAATAGATTCTTTTAAAGATGCTTTTAAATTAGCTATCTTGGTATTATAGCAGTCTTCCAAACTATTAATCTTGAAAGTTTCTTCTTGTAGCAATGATTCTTGAGTAATCATACACAAGTATAATAACAAAACTTTAATTATAATTAAAGATGAAATATTCGATTTAATCTTACAAAATATAATTTATAATTATCTAAATGGAATGGTGGCAAATTGTCTTAATCGTTGTTGGTGGCATCATAATTCTTGCTGCAATTTCAGTTTTAATTTTTATTTCGAAAAGCGGTTCTCTTTTTTATCATGTAACTTTCTCTCGTAGAAAAGATGACGCAGGGTTTGCAGAACTAGAGAATCCTGAAGATAAAAAAGCTTCATCACGTGTTTGGTACGCAAATCAAAAATTAGAAGAATTTTCCATTACATCTTTTGATAATTTAAAACTTAAAGGATACTTCTTAAACAACAATTCAAACAAATTATTAATTTGTTTACACGGTTATAGAGGAAGATATTATTCAAATACGACTCAAGCACAAATTTTCTATGAAGCCGGATATGATGTTTTTCTTCCTAACAATAGGGCACACGATACCTCTGAAGGTGACTATTTCTCGATGGGTCCAAAAGAACAAAACGATGTCATTGATTGGATTAATTTTATGGTTAAGAAAAATCCTCAATATGAGATTGTTTTGATGGGTATCTCAATGGGAGCTCATATCGCAATGATGGCATCTGGCAGAAAAGATTTTCCTAAAAATGTAAAATGCGTCATTGAAGATTGCGGCTATGCAGATTTGAAAGACGATTTGAAACATGAAGTTTATAAACTTAAAACATTAAAATTTAAACCATTAATTCTTTTTGGAGGAGAACTTTATTGTAAAGTGTTCCACCATCATTCTTTAAAAGACAACACAAAAGATGGACTTAAAAATTTGAATGTTCCAATTTTGTTAATTCATGGTGATAAAGACACCTATGTTGACTATAAAAACTTACAAATAAACGCGAATAACGTTCCTGAAAATATCTATAAACAAATTGTGACGTTTGAAGGCGCAGGGCATAACGAAAGCAAAAATCAATTGGAGAAGTACAAAGATACACTAATTAACTTTGTTAATAAATTCATAAAATGAAAATAAAATTAAGTGAAAAAGAAGAGCAAATTGCACGTCGATTTTTAGAAGTTAAAGAAGACAATATTTGTGCTGCAGAATTATACATTGAATATTTAAACGAACACTATAACGACATAAGTTCTTTTGACATAAAACAACTTGGTCAAAAATACGATACTTCCACCGCATTTTACAAAGCTTTTTTGAAATGCATGAAAATTAAAAACAATGATGAAGATTACAAACTTATTAACAAAACTTCGAAAGTTGATTCAATGAAGGTTTTAGATACAGAAAAATATCTAAACGATGAATTTGCAAAAACAATCGGATTTCCAAACTTCAAAAAAGATGATTGGATATTAACTAAGTTGCACTACTATCCTTACGAAGGCTTTGTTTACGATGAGCTTAAAATTGATAACGAATTCTATGCAGAAACCACTCCTTTTGGCTTTTTTGAAAACGAATTTGAATATTTAGCAGTTATACAAGATGAAGCCATTTGGATGAGCGTTATTCCTCACGAAATCAACACCATGAAGAAACCTATTGAAGATGCCTATGGACGTGTTTTGGTCTTAGGCTTAGGCCTAGGTTACTATGCCTTCCATATTTCAAATAAAGACGATGTTGAGCAAATTACAATCGTAGAAAACGATCCTAAAGTTATTAAATTATTCAAAGAACTAATCCTTCCTAAATTCCCAAATAAAAACAAAATTAAAATTGTTAAAGATGATGCGTTCAACCATCTAAACGAGCAGCATGATTACGACTTTGTTTTTGCAGATATTTGGCACAATGTTGCTGATGGATTAGGCTTATATTTAAGAATCAAAAAATACGAAGATTTATATCCGAATACTCGCTTTGAATATTGGATTGAAACTTCAATTCTAGCCATGCTAAGACGTCAAACCTTACAAGTATTTGATGAACTTATGTATGGCGAATTAACTGAAGATGATTATAAGAAAGCATCCAACGATAACGACAGAGTTATTAACGCTATATATTTTGCAACAAAAGACTATGAAATTAACTGCGCACAAGATTTAAGAGAATTGCTCTCCGACGATTCATTGCGTTTGCTAGCAAAAGTCTTAGTCCTAAAATAATCAAAAATTGCTTAATAAAAAATCTTAATTGCTATACAATTTTTAATTGTTAATTGATAAGGAGAAAATTATGTCAATTTCACCATTACAAAAAGCTCGATATGCTTATAAACCAAAATTACCAGGAATGCTAAGAAATGGCATTAAAGATATTTGTGTTAAAGAAGGTCTTGAAACTCAAAGCGTTGCTGACCAAGAAAAAATCAAAGCTCTTTTCCCAAATACCTATGGTAAAAAAGAAATTACATTCCAAAAAGGAAGCAATACATCAAAAGCTAAAAAACAAGTTGTTGGTGTTATTTTATCAGGCGGCCAAGCTCCAGGAGGACACAACGTTGTTTGCGGTCTTTTTGACGCTCTCAAAGCTACAAGCGAAGATAACGTTTTAATCGGCTTTAAAAACGGTCCATCTGCTTTAACAGATGACAGATTCGTCGTTTTAGAAAAAGATTATATTGATCAATATAGAAATACAGGCGGTTTTGATATTATTGGTTCAGGAAGAACAAAACTCGAAACTGAAGAACAATTTAATAAGGCTGCAGAAGTATGTAAGAAACACGGTATCACCGCTATCGTAATTATTGGTGGCGATGATTCAAATACTAACGCTGCTGTTTTAGCAGAATACTTTGCTGCTCATAACACTGGCGTTCAAGTTATTGGTTGCCCAAAAACAATTGATGGCGATTTAAAAAATGATGATATCGAATGTTCCTTTGGCTTTGATACAGCTACAAAAACATACAGTGAATTAATTGGAAACATCGAAAGAGATGCTAATAGTGCTAAAAAATACTGGCACTTTGTTAAAGTTATGGGACGTTCAGCAAGTCACGTTGCGCTTGAATGTGCTCTTCAAACTCAACCAAACATCTGCTTAATCGGCGAAGAAGTTGCTGCCAAAAAGATGTCTTTATCAGCAATTGCTGATCAAATCACTGATTCTGTTATTTATAGAGCAGAGCACGGCGAAACATTTGGTGTTGCAATTATTCCAGAAGGTATAGTTGAATTTATTCCGGAATTCAGAGTTCTTCTTGATGAAATTAATGAACTCTTAGTAGGCGAACGTGCAAAACAATTTGACTCACTCAAATCATGGGCAGACAAATATGCATTCATTGAAAAGGGTCTTACAAAAGAGTCAATGTCTGTCTTTGCAATCTTACCAGTTGGAATTCAACAACAATTGTTCTTAGAAAGAGACCCACATGGTAATGTTCAAGTTTCATTAATCGAATCCGAAAAATTATTCAGCCAACTTGTAAAAGACAAATTAGTTGAAAGAGGCTATACAGGAAAATATGGAACACAACACCACTTCTTTGGATATGAAGGAAGATGTGCATTCCCAAGTAACTTCGATAGCGATTACTGCTATTCGTTAGGCTATAATGCATTCATGCTTATCCAATATGGATACACTGGTTATTTATCAAAAGTTTCTAACCTTTCAAAACCAGCAGAAGAATGGATTGCTGGCGGTATGCCAATCACAAAAATGATGAACATTGAAAGAAGACACGGAGAAGATAAACCTGTTATTCGTAAAGCTCTTGTTGAACTTAATGGAAAACCATTTAAGTACTTCGAAGAGCATAGAGTTGAATGGTCACAAAAAACTTCATTCACATATCCTGGCGCAATCCAATATTATGGACCAGCAGAAGTGTGTGATGCTCCAACAAAAACTCTTACATTAGAAAAAACAAAATAAAAAATTGGGAACTCATCAGAGTTCCCTTTTTTCTTACATTTTATACATCTCAGTTATGATTTTGCTCATCAATTCCATTTCTTCTAAAACAGCATATTCATATCTTCCGTGGTGGTTATATGATCCTGTTCCAAGATTTGGAGTTGGACAACCGAGGAATGAAAAAGTAGCGCCATCTGTTCCACCACGTATTGGATCGTATTCAAACTTAATACCAAGCTTGTTATAAACGGCTTCAATTGTATTTTTAGCGGCAGGATTTTTGCTAACAATTTCATGCATATTTCTATATTGATCTTTGAATGTAAGTTGCACTTTGCATCCAGGATATTTCTTTTCAATTAATTCTTTTGCATTTTCAAAATCCTTAACTTGTTGTTCAAGAATTTTTGAATCGTGGTTACGTAATATGTATGAAGCGTTTGCCTCTTCAACTGCACCAGAAATACCAACTAAATGATTAAAACCTTCTCGATTTTCTGTGTAGTAAGGAGTTTGTTTTTCAGGCAATAACCCTGCAAATTCACACAATATTAGTGCAGCATTGAGTAATTTTCCTTTGCCTTCCCCTGGATGAATTGATTTACCTATAACTTTAATTTCACAGGATTTTGCATTGAAATTTTCAAAGCTTATATACTTTGGATCATCGCCATCGATTGTGTATGCAAACTTGCATCCATATTTCTTGCAATCAAAGTGTTCTGGGCCTCTACCTACTTCCTCATCAGGAGTAAATAAAACTGACAACGGTCTTCTTTTATCGACAGGCATTGAAAGGACATTTCTTATAACATCCATAATAATAGCTACTCCTGCTTTATCATCTGCACCTAATAATGTATTTCCGTCTGTTGTAATAATTGTTTTGCCTTTACACTCAGAAAGCTTCTTGAATTCATTTGGAGATAAAACATATCCAGACGAACCAAGCAAAATATCTTTACCGTTATACGACTCAATTATTTGAGGTTTTACATTTGCACCACTGCACTCTAAAGCAGTATCAATATGAGCACATAAACCAACACATTCTAAAGCCTTACTTCCGTCAATGTGTCCATAAAGTCTTCCGTATTGATCAATGCCGCATTTTACGCCAAGATTTTTTAATTCTTTTTCCAATACTTTCAACAAATCATATTGTTTTAAAGTTGATGGAGTAGTTTCGCTTTCTTCACTAGATTGAGTATCGATTTTTACATACCTTAAGAAATCTTCTAATATTTTGTTCATAATTTCACCTTACTAACTTAAAAATTATATTTATATAAACGAATCGAAATGTGGTCCTTTCCGTCTTCGTAAAAAGCTCCATAGGTCAAAGAGTATCCGGATAAGTATAGATTGGCCAGCCCTCTTCGGAGTCGGTATAATCATAGCCGTTATTTTCCAAATAGTAGTCATACAACTGTGTTTTTTGGTTTAAAATGCTCTGTTACAAACTTAGCAAAATCTTCAGAAGAAATTTTGGTCTCTGAGTTGCCACAACCACTTAAAGTTGATATAGCTAATAGAAGTGCTGTTAATTTAAAATTTAATCTCATTTTAAACAAAACTCTTTTCTTATATATTATAAGGTTGTCACACTACATATTCTATAAAATAAGGCTATTATTAACATTGTTAAATTATTACTTATATCAAAAAACCTATGAAAGGTGCTTTGCTCTTTTAAACGATTATTAAAATTCCCCTATTTGAATTTCAGATTCAGATACATCAATATAATTGATTATTAATTCAGATGTAAAAGGGAGATTGCCATGATTCATTATTTTGATTCCGGATTCATCAACATAGACCGAGTAATCTACTGATTTTCCTAATAATGAGTTTACGGAAGATTCTTCGAGACCTGGAATAACATGATCAAAATCAACTATTTTAATTTTTTGTTCAGTTTCAGAATAAAACAATTCTCTATAAGTAAAACATTTATATATTTCATTTATTAAAATTTCCACTGAACTACCAGAGGTATTGTTATTTCTTAAAGTGTTAAACCCGTTTGGAATCATATCATGTTGAGTTTCTCTTATCTCAGCATAATAAAAACCATCATCATCACAAGTGATTCTGTGTGTTTGGAAGGAATCAGAATTGTCTTTACAAGACAACTTATATAAATATGTTATATCATCCCCTGCAGCATCTATAAAACGCTCAAAATTAATAAGAACGCTAGAAATTCTAGTGTAGCCTTCATCTACTTCAGGATGGAGATTATCAGCTTTAAGATTTTTGTAATTTCTGGTTTGAACATCTTCGCCAGCTATAAAATTTGTATTGTTACTTGTGCTTTTTCCGTTAGTAGGAAGATTACATCCAGTAAGAAATGGCAATAATACAAGAGTAAATAATAAAGAATGTTTCATATTTATGATTTTAATTTAAATAAAATCATTTTCAAATAAAAAAGAATCAATCCAAGTTGATTCTATTTTGTGTTAATGGGGCGGCTAACGAGAGTCGAACTCGTGAATGACCGGTTCACAGCCGGTTGTGTTAGGCCACTTCACCATAGCCGCCAGTTAACGTTTATAATCTTAACTTATTTTAATCCTTTTTGTAAAGTGCTTTTAGCAAGTTTTAATATAGGTAATTCTCGTTGCTTAACTAAACGCCCAACCAAAACGTTTTGCATGTTCTCATATAAACGTATTGCTTCATCAATTGGAACCCAAATAATTTTGTTAATTCTTTTAACTTCGTCTTCCTCTAATCTTTGAGGGCAACGTCCAACAACTTTGGCTAAATAATAGTAATTGTGATTACGTCTTTTAATTAAATTGTAATAATCTTTAACTTCACCAAGTTCTTTTAGAACTTTAATCTTGCAGCCAACCTCTTCTTCCATTTCTCTTTCAAGAGCTTCTTCGTGTGTTTCGCCTTCTTTGATTCCACCACCAGGAGTTTCATAATAATCCCTTGGTCCGAAACCATCATCGTCTAAAAGATATTCAAGACAAACATTATTTTGCTCGTCCAAAAGAATGCAGCGAGCAATTTCGCGGACATGAGTTACTCCACGGAATGGATATTGATCATCTTTTAAAGAGGCAACAATTTTCATATTAATCACTTGTTCTTAATGCAACTACCGGGTCCTTGTGTGCAGCGGCGCGAGCTGGAATAAGACCAGAAATTAAAGTTAATGCAATTGAAACAGCAACAATAATTAAGGCATAGTTCCATGGAAGGACAACTAATGTACCAACTTTTGCAAATGTATTAATAATTATATTAATAATTGCACTAATGCCATAAGTTACTAATATTCCAAATACGCCAGATATTGAACCAATAATAAATGTTTCAACGTTAAACAAATTCGAAACATCAAGTTTACGTCCACCAAGCGAACGAATAATACCAATTTCTTTGACACGTTCGACAACACTAACATATGTAATAATTCCAATCATGACTGTAGAAACAACTAATGATAACGATGTGAAACAAACAAGAGCAATAGTAACGATTTCGATCATGTTGTTAATCAATCTAATAATGAGCTCTAAGTTATCGGTGTACTTAATATCTTGTCTAATAATTCCACCTGTTGCAGAAGTTCCTTTTGGATAAACAACAATCGTATTTCCGCTTTGATCTTTAAATGTCAAAATTTTATCACCGTTCCATTCATCTAAATAATCGGTAACTAGATATTTCTTTTCAAAGCTTCTTGGATAAATAGAAATCTTGCTAGGAATAGTTTCTCCACCAACACTTCTTTGTGCGGTTTCAAATTGAGATTCAACTGAATAAGCATCACCAAATAATGCTTGAATAACCGAATTATTTGAAATACCTCCAGCCGAAGAAATATCAACTACACTGACTGCTGATCCAGGAGCGTTTGTTAAGAAAGTAGAAAGCTTTGCAATATTAGCAAAAATTACTTCTGGAGTGGTTCCTGTAGATAACTGTGGAAGTTCAACTTTCACGAGTTTTGCAGGGTTTTCTGGGTGTTCAGGGTCTTTAAAAGCGTACTTATATTGAAGCGGAGTCATGAATCCTGAGAAGGATGTTTTATCTTCTGTATAGGCAGCTTTTAATTCCTTAAGTTTATTGTTGATTACTGAATTTAAGCCATCACTTAGAAGCTTATCTTGGAATGTGGTCGACATAATAAAACCAGTTGAAAGACATCCGTATTGAACATTTTGTTTTGGTTGAAGAATACCAGTAATCTTAATTTCTTGTCTTTCAACTCCATCATTTTTGTTGTGATAGCCTTGGTAATAGTAAGGAGTGGATTTCTTATAACCTTTTAATGATGTAACCATTTGATCTGCTTGCTCTGCTGCTTTTTCATCAGTAATGGTTGGATCTGCCATTTTTATTGCGGCAACAATGTATGGTTTATATGCATCAAAATCAATGCCATCGAAAGCATGGTTTTCAATAAAATTGTTATCGTTTTTGTAATAGTAGAATTTCTTGCCAGTATTTCCTAAGAGTTCGTCGTACGAGAAGTCTTTTTTAGGCAATTCAACTTCGCTTCCTGAGGCATACTTATTAATAACATCAACAAATTCATCTTGGCTATAGTATCCGATTTGTCCTAAGAAAATATCACGAAGTTTTGTGTCTTTTGAAACAACAAGCATCATTTCGTTGTCATTTTCTGCAACAGTACCAGCGAGAACATCATATTGCGATTCGATGTACTCTTTTGAAGATGGTGCAACAGAAATTGAATTTGTGAAAAGTTTAATCATATCAGCGAATTGACCAAAACTTGTTGTTTTGACAATTGCTGTATATGCATCAATCAAGTATTGAAGAGAAACAACATCAATGTTTTCAATTTCCTCTTTGTGTTCGACTGGTAAAGTAAAATCAACATTAGTAAAAATGTTAAGTTTTGTATTTAAGCCGTATTCTTTAGCAATTGCACCATAATAATCTTTTGGCATTGCATCAACGTAAGCTACATATTCCTTTGTAATTTCATTTTTAACTGCATAAGAAGAAATGTTATCTTTTTGTTCTGCAAGATATTTAATAAAATAATCAACATCAACATAGCCATCTCTATGAGATTCGGATAAAGCTTCCACTCTTGTAAGGCTACTTGAAGCTTCCATCATTGCGCTTAAATCCAATGATGTTTTTGTAATTGTAATCGGGTTGCCAGAAAGCATATCGTCTTGCATTCCGTAAACATACGATTTAACACCTGTTGAAACAGCTAAAACTGCAGAAACACCAATAATGCCAATAGAACCTGCAACACAAACAAGGGCAGTTCTCTTAGCTTTGCTAAGTAAGTTCTTTCCTGAAAGTGTAAAAGCGGTTGTTAATTTCATTTTGGCTTTTTTACCAGTATCTTCTTTAACTGCATTATTTTCGCCTTTACCATCAAAAGGATTCGAATCATCAATTAAGTTACCATCCTTCATTGTGATGATACGGTTAGAATATTGCTTTGCTAATTCAGGGTTATGGGTAACCATGATGACAAGTCTATCGTTTGCGACTTCTTTTAAGAGATCCATAATTTGGACAGAAGTTTCGCTATCAAGAGCGCCAGTTGGTTCATCAGCTAAAATGATTTCTGGATCGCTTACTAAAGCACGTGCAATTGCGACACGTTGCATTTGTCCACCGGATAATTGATTTGGTTTTTTCTTTGTAACGTTGCCCAAACCAACTTTTTCCAAAGCTTTTTGAGCCATCCCTTGTCTTTCTTTTTTGGTTAATCCGCCAATAGATAAAGCGAGTTCAACGTTTCCAAGAATCGATAAATGGGAAATTAAATTGTAAGATTGGAAAACAAAGCCGATTGAGTGATTTCTGTAAGTATCCCAATCACGGTCATTAAAATCTTTTGTAGATTTTCCTTTAATTACTAAATCACCAGATGTGTAACGATCTAATCCACCAATAATATTGAGTAAGGTTGTTTTACCGCATCCAGAAGGGCCAAGAATTGAGACAAATTCGTTTTTACGGAATTTAACATCTAATCCTTTTAAAGCTTCTGTAACTGTATCACCAGTTACATAATTTTTTGTTACTTTAATCAACTCTAACATACGCTAATCTCCAATTTATGCACATTTATTATATTAAAAAAACGCAGTTATACAATAACTACGTCACCTTTATGAGAAAAAATATTATAAAAGATTGTCTTCGATGAAATGAGCACAGCCATCTTCATCATTAGTTTTGGCAATATTTTTAG
The DNA here is from genome assembly GCA_937876465.1 of uncultured Bacillota bacterium. Classification (GTDB taxonomy): domain Bacteria; phylum Bacillota_I; class Bacilli_A; order RFN20; family CAG-826; genus Fiminaster. The sequence continues at coordinate 21,519 of CALEHV010000002.1, forward strand.
CTATTTCTAGCACCATTTCTCTTGAATTTCCCATTGCTACACCAAGACCTGATTTTTGTATCATTTCCATATCACCAGAATCGTCTCCAAAAGCTGCTACTTCTTCAGGGGTTCCATTAACAATTTTTAGTAATTCCAAAATGCCATTCCATTTGGTAGCCCCTTTCAAAGAAAGGCGATTCCACATTCCACCTAAATAATTCTGCCATTCAAGATCATATTTTTCAGCTAAATTTTTAACAGTATTTAAGTCGGAACAAGCAACTAAAATTTTGAAAGCTTCTTCATTCAATCCATCTTTGAAATCATACCAAATTGCGTTCTGTTGTTTATATCCTTTATCCGAGGCATAAAAAGACATTTTAGTTTGTACAGAAATCGTATAGCCGTTTTTAGACAAAAATTGAGTAATTTCTTTTACTTTCTCTGACGGAATGGTTCTTGAAAATATTTCGACTCCGTTTCTATCTATAATTTGGCAACCACCACTATAAATTCCATAGTCAATATTTAACAAATCAGCATATTGTTTTGAGTGCTGCATACTTCTAGAGGTATTAAAAACAATCTTGTATCCTTTTGCTTGAGCTTTTCGAAATGTTTGAACTGTGTATTCAGAAACTATTTTGTTCTTTTTTAATAATGTATCGTCTAAATCAAAAACTAAATATCGTATTTTATTCATGCCTTTATTATATGTAAATGTTTGTAATGCGCATAGCATATATACGCATTTATGTTTATAATAAGATTTATGAAAACTAGAAACTTATTACCTTTATTTATGGCAAGTTTTCTTGCTGTAGGTTGTTCTGCTAGAGCAACACGAGTTTATGATGTTTCGGAATATTCTAAGAAATCTGATGAAAATAAAACCTCTTTTGTTTACAAAGACGGTTATAAAATCATGCAATTATCCGATCTTCACTTCTCTTGTTACGATTACCTAGAAGAAGACTTTAATTATCTCAAATTTTTGATGAAAGAAGCTCAACCTAATTTGGTTGTTATTACTGGAGATTGTTTTACATTTGCAAGTAAAACAGTTGTTAGAAGAGTATACGATTTCTTCAACAACACAGTTAAAGAAATCGAATCTCAACCGTATTGGGTTGTTACGATGGGAAATCACGACGAACAAATCTATGGAGCTTATAACTACACAAGCATTTATGCTTCTTCATTAGATAGATGCTTACTCAATTATCACGAAGATGATGCCTTAACAGGGATTTCAAATACAATCGTGAATCTATACGATCCACTTGATATGAATAAGGTTAAATATCAAATTTTTGTTATTGACTCTAACTCTTATACATACAATCCGATTGGTTATGACTATGTTCACCAAGACCAAATTGATTGGTACAAAACCGCAATAGAAAGAGCTAATCAACCATATGGTTGGACACCAACAAGCGGAACTAATGCTCCAGTAAAATCAATCATTTTTGAACATATTCCAGTCCCGGAATTTAATAATGCATATAAAGACTATGAATCCGATCCTACAAAAGGAACAGGCGATAATAGAGAAAACCCTTCTGCAAGTAATTACAATTCAAATTTCTATCAAACCATAAAGGAATATCGTTCCACTACCGCTATGATTGTTGGACACGATCACGTTAACAATTCAGATATTGTTTATGATGGAAATTTCCGTTTCATCTATGGAGCAAAATCAACCGACAATATGTATTATGATGGCGATAGATTAGGATACCGTTTAGTTACTTTAGATTCCTCTGATAGCTTTGGCTTTAAAACTTCTGAAGTCTATCACGTTTATGCAGATGCATTGGAGGTAGCAGCATGAGTCACAAAACAAAAATGATTCTTACCGGAATCGCCTTTGGCATCATAGTTTTATTCTTTTCTTATTATCAGTTCATGGGAGTACAAGCTCTTATGACATTATTAAGCAAACAAGGAACTTTAATTGCTCCAATGATTGGACCAATTTTCATGAGCATCGAAATCACTTGTTTGTTAACATTTTTATTCCATATTTACACACACAACAAACATCTAAAACACATTAGATATAAATTATTTTTATTGAGAAATGCGTGGTTTTTGATTGTTTCTGGATGTTTAGCATTAGGATTTTTATGCGGAAACGCTATTGTTTCTAAAGAGTCTGGATTAGGCTCAACTTGGGGCTATCCAATTGACATGATTGTTGTTTCTTCTTTGGGTGTTGCTGTCGGTATCGGAGCCATTCTTAAATCTATTAAAATTGACTTTAATCCTCGTCCATCTCCAGATGTAAAACCTACTAAAGGTGAACAAACAAAAATCATATTCATGTATATTCTTTATTACACTTTTGCATTTGTCGCTTTTGATCGTGTTGGAGCAATTATTGTTAACCTAATTTCAAATGTAACATTAAGCACAATTGGTTATATGATTCCTGTATTTGCTATTTCGCTGGCTTTAGTTATTTCTCTTAACTTCTATGAAATTTATCTTGTCTTAGAAGATGAAAAGAAAAAATTCATATTTTGGGCAATTTCATTAGGAATTGTCGGAACACTATCTACATATGGAATAATAGGAGAATTTGTTAATTTGCTAGGCAACGAATCATCTTACGTTATGAAAGCATATTCTCAGTTCTATGGCCTAGATAGACTTATTGCTATGCCAGTTACAATTATCTTTATTGCATTAATGGTATTGGTACCGTTAACAATCTCGATTGTGAAATTTGTTAAGAAAGCTAAAACTATTAAATTCGAAAAAGAATAATTAGAAAAAGGATCCTGCAGCGGGATCCTTTTAAAATACTTTATTAATATAATGGCGCCCCAATCAGGACTCGAACCCAAATCGTCTGATTCGAAGTCAGAAATGTTATCCAGCTACACCATTGGGGCGTATTTTTATTATATAAAGATTTAATTAATGAGTATACAACGAATCATTTACATGAGCGTTGATGTAGGAATTAAATGCGTTCCAATAAGAACTTATTCTGCTATCGGTTGAGAATTCATTATATGAAACAAAGCAAGTATCATATTCATTCTTATTTAAATCTAAAGCAGCTGATAAATCTAAGTTGAAAACACCACCAGCAGATACGGCAAATTGTGCATCCAAGTGAGTCAAGAATCTCTTTTCAACAGTTTCTTTAGTTTCTGGATCTGTTAATGAAAAATTATTGCCGTAAATAGTTGCATTTAACTTTGTTAATTCACTATTGTTTGCTAATTCAGCAATATCAATGTCTAGGAACCATTTATACAAGCCATAAGCGTTGTTTCCTTCTTGATATTCATAGTTCTTCAATAAAGCAGCGTAATCCATTGGTTTTGTTCTTGGAGCAGGATTTTCAATTGCATCTGTAATTTTATTCCAAACAAGACTGCTTCTTTCTAAGCCCATAGACCAGCCAAGCAAATAGTAAACAAGATTATCAACGAATTCATCAGTAGTTAATCTAATACGTTCCACAACTGTTTCTGAATTTGTTGTAAGGAAACCAAGGGTCTTCTTAACTTCTGTTCTTGTAAGATAAAAATAAGAATCCTTGTAATAGAAATCTAATGTTTTTGGATCGTCACTTAAGAGTGATAAGCCATTTAAAAAGCCTACTGTAGGAATATTAGACAATTTACCTTGAATTCCAATGTCGCCATTGTTTTCAAAAACTTTAATATCAAGTGGAAGTGCTTTAATACTAAATAATTTGTCTAAATCAATTCCGATAAGATTCATATTTAAATCGACAGTTCCAGTAATATGGAAATAGTCTAAATTAATAACATCAATTCCAAGTTTTACAAGTGTATTGATTTCTGAGAAATCGTAATACTTTGGAGCACCTTGCATATTTGGAAGAGGCAATCTTTCGTAATTATCTACATAATCAACTAAGCTTGCTTTTAAGTTTACTTTCATTCCAAAGGCTTCAAAATCAACAATTCGAACTGAAGTAATTTTTTCATTTGCAAAACCAACTTTTACAGTAATATCTCCATCAAAGTTGAATATTTTGCCACTTACAGTTAATGAAAGTTGATTATCTTCCACCACTAATTCTTTAAGAATATCGTGGAATAAAAGCCAATACTCACCATTAACAATTTTCATGAGAATTGTTTCGTTCATATTCTCAATTGTGTCGCCAAACCATTCATAAATACGTGAATTTTCGCTCTTAACTAAACCCATTAAAGTATCGAATGTATCAAGAATAGATTGAGTAGTGAATTTTCCATAAAGTTTATCATTATAAGCAAATCTAACATCTTTGCCTTCATAACCTACATTAACCTTATGATTAACGGCACCAAATTCAGTTTCGTTTTCAGTAATTATTAATTCACCATCACCGAATTGTTTATCTAAATCAAATTGTGTTGAACCGTTGAAAGATAAACCGCTGTCATCTTCACCAATTTGTAATGAACCTTCTAACTTAATAGCAAATTGCTTTTGTTCAATTAAAGATGAAATGCCTTTTATTAATGGTACAAGATTAGCGTAATCGCCATATCCTTCTAAAGAAGCTCTATCAATTCCGCAATCATAATTATCATTCCAAGTACCAAGTTGAGCATCTAAAGAAATTGTTAGATTCAAAACCTTAATATTTGAAATAGTAACACCAAGTAATTTTTCTTCATTGAAATTAATAGCGACAGTAATATCGTCTGCTAAACCTAATACAGACTTATCAATTGTTAAGCTAACAAGTTCATTATTCAAAATAATGTTTTTCACTAAGCCTTTTCTTAATAAAGCTTCATATTTTCCAGTTAAAACATCTCCAATAACTGAACCATCTAATAAAGAAACGATTCCTTCAATTGAAGTTGGAATTTCTTTTCCGAAATTACCAGCAATGCTTTGAATAAATTCAATGATGCTTTCTAATGAAGAGAAAGCGAGTTTTCCTTTAATAGAATTGTTATATTTGAAAACGATATCTTCTGTAGAAATATCCAAACTGACATTATGTTTATATTGATCATCAAACTCGTGTTCAATAACATTGAGCTTTGCTTGACCAACCTTTTTATCCAAATCAAATTGAGTAGACCCTTTAATTGTTGTGCCTTTTAATTGACCGTCTTCAATAATATGTCCACTGACATTTAAAGCAAATTGTCTTTGTTTTACTAATTCGCCAATATGACCTGCCAAAGGAAGAATATCACAGAAGTTTTGGAACCTTCTATTAAGCGTTTCAGGAATCGCAACTGGAGTTTCAATTTCATATTTTGTTTCCATTGTTGCTTCGAGATTAAGTTTTAAGCCTTCAAAGACAAAGTTTTTAGCGCTTAAACCGGTGAAGTTATATTCTTTGTCTGAAAGGAAATAAACTGAACTGCCTTCAAACAATTCTAAACAGAATTCGTAACCATCTTCTGTTTCTTTGTAAGGCATATTTCCCAATTTTTGAGTCAAATCATCGAGGTTTAAATTGGTTATAGCTTCAGGTAATTCAATTTCAGGTAAATCAAAGCCGGAAAGCATATCAGTGATTCTAGAGAAGTCAGAAGTTGCTAACTTAATATCGGTATCAAGGAGCGATAAATAAATTGTTCCTTGAGCATATGTTGCTTCAATGTTTGTTGATTCACCATTTAATGAGATAGTGACATCACAATATAATTCAAGGTTTCCAATTGGATCTGTTAAATACAATTTATTGATATTTAGTCCTAAATTTAAATCATTAAAACAAATAGTTGCTTCTCCAGAGGCATCTAAAGTTTTCATCTTTGTAAGGTTATCAATTAAATAATCTCTTGGAGTAAGTTCAACAGGAATAAATGTTTCTTCATCTTCTTCGCTTGTATTGTTGTTAGGCTTGGAGTTGTTTGAAGAGTGAGCAACATTTGCTCCATCAATAACCTTGGATGGAGCTATTATGTAAGCACCTGTAGCTGCTAAGCCACTGGCAACGCTGAAGATTATTGAATAAGGTAATAATTTATGCATTTTGAGCTCCTTTCTCTGGATAATTTATTTTTTCATCAATAGATGGTATTTGAAGTTGTGTGTTTGAGAAGAAATAAGTATCAAGTGTTCCAATAACTGAAGCACCAATTGATCCCATACCAGCACGATATGATTCTTCTATGTGCTGAGATATAAGATTGAAATTGTTATCGTAAGTAAATGTTAAGTGAATGTAGAAGAACTGACTTACTGTTGAATTTGATAGGTTAACCATTCGCTTGTAATATCTAGCAACTGATTTAATAGGGTCTAGGTCAACCATTACTTCATAACCAGTATCTGTTTTCTTAGCATACGAGGAACCAGTACCAGAACTTTCTGTTGATGATAGTACTGTGTTGTCTGTTATTATATAAACACATGGCATCGATACAGGTTTTCCGTATCTCTTTTCATATTCTTCAACCGTATATTCAGTTTTCTTCTTTTCTGAGAAATCTGGATTATTAATCTTGCTAGGTATATTTCCTAAATAGCTATCAACTTTATCTGTTTTTTCAGTTCCGTGTTGATAATCTCTTTGGCAAACAACAACATTCATAATCGATCCATCAAGTGATTTTGATAAAGACTCTTCCATATACTCAGAACCGTTTTTTATGCTTACATTAAGAATATCTAGGCAAACAGCGGTATTAACAAAGCCATATCCCCAACAAACATAGTTTTCTTGGGATGCTAATTTTTGAGAACCAATTGAAATTAATTCAGCATATGAGAATTCGTTTAAAGGATCCTTGCCTTCTTCTTTACATTTTTCATATTTTGAAACCATATCAATTGTTGTTTCTTCTTCAATTTCAACATTTGACATGTCAATTGTTGGTGTCTTCAATAAATGGCCTAAAAGAAACCCTGCACCGCCTCCGACAACGACGCCAACAACAGCGCACAATGTGATAATTAGTACGTTTTGTTTTTTGGTTAATGGTTTTTTTGTTTTCTTTTCAGTCATGTTTTTCATAACGCACACATTGTATACGTGAGTTAGAAAATTGCAAATTTTCCTCAAACTTGTAGAGTGTTCTACATAAGAGAGAGTAGAATTTTTGTATCTACTAAAAAGAGAGGTTTCGATTGTATCAACACTTTTTTCTCTATTTTCTTGTATTTGAACTCTTTTATCACTAAAATTGAACATATGAAAGCGTTGAATGAAATTATTGCTCAAAATTTAGTTGAATTACGTAAAAAAGGTAATCTTACTCAATCTCAATTAGCAGAAAAAATGGGTTACTCCGATAAAACGATTTCCAAATGGGAATTAGGCAATGCAATCCCTGGAGTAGAAGTTTTAAAAGAGCTCTCAGACTTTTATGGAGTTGACATTGATTACTTAATTTCTGAACATGAAGAAACTGCTGACGTTAATCTTAAAAAAGGAAAAACAAAAAGCGACAATAGGGTTCCTGTTTTCCTTCTAATTAATATGGTAATAATGTTAATAGCAACTTCATTCTTTGTGTGGTCGCTAGTTACTCTAAAGCCTGGTGATTTCTTCTATTGCTATTGGCCTATCTTTGTTTGGGCATTTTCGATTTGCTGTTTAATTTCTGCATTAATCGCTCATCGTTTTTGGAAAAAACACAAATCAGTTTGGATTACATTTGCATCTTTATTTTTCTGGGTTTTGATAACATCATTTTATGTTTCCTTTGGAAATTATACACTTTGGTATATTTTTATTATCGGTGTTCCAATTCAAGCGTGTATGATTTTAATAGCAAATATGAAATAAGGCTTAGGCCTTTTTTCTTTTAGTGTTATTATGAGTTTATGAAAATATTAATTGTTGGTGCAGGTGCATCTGGCGTAGTGGCTGCAATATCACAAAAAATGAAACATCCAACTGATGATGTTTTAATAATCGAACAAACAGATAAACCTTTGAAGAAAATTTTAGCCACTGGCAATGGTAAATGTAATTTAGGAAATTACAAATTAAATATCAACAATTATAACCATCCTGATTTCGTCAAAAAGATACTAAAGAAAAATGGCTATGAGCAACAAAAGTTATTCCTTAGAAAATGTGGAATCGAAACAAAATTAATCGACAACTTAGAATACCCTGTTAGCGAATCAGCAATCACTGTTAGAGATCAGCTTCTTAGAATGTGCAGAAAACTTGGCGTAAAAATAAATGTAAAAGAAAAAATAGTAGATTACGAGTCAAGAAGCTATGGAATTGACGTTAAAACCGATAAGGCTGAATACCGTGTTGGCAAATTAATTTTTGCTGTAGGTGGTCGTTCTTCTCCAAAACTTGGAAGCGATGGCTCAATTTACCCTATTTTAGAAAATCATAAGATTAAAGTTGTTCAAAACAATCCGGGTTTATGTCCTATTTATGTTAAACAAGATACCAAAGTCCTTGATGGCGTAAGAGTAAAAGCAAAAGTATCTTTATACAAAGATTATCGTTTAGTTCATTCTGAAAATGGGGAAGTATTATTTAAGTCACACGGTTTAAGCGGAATTGCAATTTTTAATACAGCAAGCGTTCTCGCTAGAGATTTAGATCACCAATATGCAGTTGAACTTGATTTACTTGAAGATTATACAGAAGAATATGTTAACAACTATGTTTTAGATAATGGCGAAATAGAGTTCGGAAGAGCATTCTTGCATCCACATATAATGGAATATTTTGAATTAAATAAAATAAGACCTATATTTGCAAAACGTTTAGTGTTTGATTTTGATAAACTTTACGACTTTGACTTTTCTCAAGTAACTGTCGGAGGAGTTGAAGTAAATCAAGTTAATGAAAATCTAGAAAGCATTAAGGAAAAAGGCGTTTATTACATTGGAGAAGTGTTAGATATTAACGGACCATGTGGAGGTTACAACCTTATGTGGGCGTTTGGTTCTGCTCTCCACTTAGAATAGCAAAAAAACTTGCGTCGATTGAACGCAAGTTTTTTATTTAAGTTAATTATAACTTCATTGCAACGTCCCAGGCGCCCCAGATAACTGTTCTGAGATTTCCTACACCATTACAATCACCAACTAATTTAACACCTTTAGTTGTAACAGGTGTTGGGACATAGCCAACAGATAAGATAACTGAATCAGCTTTGATTTCGAATTCTTTGCCATCTTTATCTTTAGCAACGACTCCATTATCAGTAATCTTTGAAACACCAGTATTTAAGTGTGTTTCTACTTTATTCAATGCAAAGAAATCTCTTAAATATGATGAGTTTGCTAAGCAAACACCCTTAACTGCAATTAAATCGTTTTTCATTTCAACAATGATTGGTTTTTTGCCCTTAAGGAATAAATCATATGCGATTTCACAGCCAGTTAAACCACCGCCAACAACTACAACAGTATTACCAACTTCTTTTTTGCCAAGTAAGTAGTCGCAAGCTTCTATACCTTTATCGAATCCTTCGATTGGTAACTTACGTGCTTTAGCACCAGTACAAACAACAACTTCATCAGCATTTAAAGATTTTGGATCATTTACTTCTGTATTTAATTTAACTTCGATAGGAAGTCTTTCGATCTCGCGTTTGTACCAGGAAATAAGTTCACGATCTTTTTCTTTAAATGAAGGCGCAGCAGCGGCAATAAATACACCACCTAATTCGTTGCCTTTCTCATAAATGGTCACTTTGTGACCACGCATAGCGGCAACACGAGCTACTTCCATACCACCAATACCACCGCCAATAACAGCAATCTTCTTCATCTTTTTGGCTGGTTTTAAATAGTATTTCTTAGATTGCATTGTTTCAGGATTGATAGCACATCTAGCCATATGAATAGCGTCACCTAAATCTTGATCATTTCCAACACCTTCATAGTGGCAAAGGTTGAAGCAACCATTATGGCAACAAATACATGGGCGAATATCTTCTTCTTTATCTGCTTTAAGTTTCTCAACCCAAGCTGAATCTGCTAGGAATTGACGAGCAACACCCATACCATCAATTTTGCCTTCTGCAATTGCTTTAGCAGCGACATCTGGAGTCATACGTCCTGCACAAACGACAGGAATATCAACAAATTTCTTAATATGTTCTACTTCAGCTAAATTACAGTTTGTTGGCATGTATCCTGGTGGATGAGCCCAATACCAAGCGTCATATGTTCCATTATCACAGTTAAGCATGTCATAGCCTGCATCTTGCAAGTATTTTGCTGCCCACTCTGATTCTTCCATATCACGGCCAACTTCAACATATTTTTCTCCTGGTAAAGCGCCTTGTCTAAAACCTTTGGTTTTACTTTCTACAGAATAACGTAAGGTAACAGGATAGTCTTCACCACAAACTTCTTTAATAGCTTTAACAATTTCAACAGGGAATCTATATCTATTTTCTCTAGAACCACCATATTCATCTGTTCGATGATTTGTATATTTCATTGTAAATTGATCAAGTAAATAACCTTCGTGAACAGCATGAATTTCAACGCCATCAACACCGGCATCTTTACATAATTTAGCAGTTTTAGCAAAAGCGTTAATCATTTGTTTAATTTGTTTAATTGTTAATGCTTTTGAAGGTTTCTTATCTGACCAACGATTAGGTAATTCTGATGGAGCAGCAGTCAAATAGTCAACGTTTAAAATTGGTTTTAATAAAACATTCATAAATTTGCTTGTTCCAGTTTTTTCCATCAATGAATTGACAGCAAAAGAACGACCGAATCCAGCTGTTAATTGAACAAACATTTTACTATCAGTTTTGTGGAATTCTTCCATAAAAACTTTTAGTTTTTTAAACATTCCTTTGTTTGTATAAAGCCAACGTCCAAGCATCGGATCTCTAATTGGAGCAATACCAGGAAGAACTAATCCGACTCCGTTTTTTGCTTTATCAAGCAAAAACTTTGCTGCTTCCTTATCAAAGTGACATGGTTCCATCCAACCGAAAATGGATGTTCCGCCCATGGAGGTCATAACAATTCTGTTTTTGATTTCACAGTTTTTAATTTTCCATGGGGTAAATAAAGGCTCATAAGCTTTTTTCATATTTATCTCCTATATGGTTAATTTAATTTTATCAAATTAAGTCAAAATTCTCTATTAAAATGATTTATGAGGTAAGCACTTACAATTCTTTTATGTCTAATTATGTTGAAAACAAAATTACATTTCGATATACTCTTGCAGTATGAAATACAAATTTAGTTGGGGCGCATTTATCTATACAATCATATGTAACATTCCTGTTGTATTCTTTTTGTGTATCACTTCAACTATAGTTGCCTTAACAGAATTTGAAGGTGGCAACATGATTATTAAGTTTTCTGAATGGGGATGGATTGGATTTGCTGTTAACTATGCACTTTCATTTGTCTTAGCTATGGTAGTTGGAAACTTCGTACCTTTGGTAAAGATAGGCCGCTGGTTTACAGGTTTATTCAATATTGATCACACAACTTACACAGGAAACGTTCCATATAGATTGCTCTCAACATTGATTATTACTCTTGTATATTACATAGTAATTACTCCATCTTGTACAATCTTAAATATCCTTGTATTCAGTGTTCCTGTTGATAGAGCATTGCTTGCAATGGGAATTAGTGCACCAATTATGATTCTAGTCGGTTTCACTTCATCTCTTATTAGTGATATCTTTGCATTCAAAGTTGGTCACGCAATTGATCCAAATTTATAACATAAAAACGAGCTTATGAATATTCAAGAGCTCGTTTTTTTATTTCTTAGTTACTCGATATTCACTTATGCCATGAATAGCTTCACCATCAATTTGAATATCGGTTGGTTTAGAATATTTAACAGTAATTTCTTTTCCTTCTAAAACTGTAACATGTTTTTTATTTAATATATGTTTTCCGTCAAATACTTTTGAAAAAGCAAATAACATACTTAACCTGCAAAAATTGTGCCAAACAACAAGCGAAATAGTAGCACTGTTTCTATCTTGACTTGGAGCTTGTTTCATTGCTCCACAATAATATTTACCGTTCATTGAAGAACTCATAAATACATTTTTAAAATTGTATTCTTTACCATCAACATTGATAACCGCATTGACTTTTTTATATTTGAATAAAAGTAATCTAGCAGCAAGACTTTTATAGTTAATTTTCTTTTTGCCTTTGGCTTTTAATTTACTCGATTCAACGCAAATCATTCCATCAATACCAAAGCCAACGCCGTTAAGAAATTTTTGATTTTCACCATTAATGGTGACGACAGGTAAGTTTTTCAAATGCTGCGTGATTTCAGTATATTCTTCTTTAAGTTCGTTAAGGTCACGTAAAAAATCATTTCCATTGCCCGCTTTATTGACAAAAACTCTGTTTTGCAAAGCATCAAAATCGAGTTTGTTAGCAATATGATTTAATGTTCCATCACCGCCAGAAACAACAATGTCATCTTCTTTTTTAAGGTTATTTTTAAAATTTTCAAATTCGCGATCATTTGTTTGATCGACAAACATGATATCTTCTTCTGGTTCAACTTCTCTCAGACTTCTTGCAAGCTTATCAATTGGCACACAATTAGCAGAAAGTGGGTTAAAGAGTACATATCTCATTTGAATTCTCCTGTAATTTGAAATTTATTTTTTAATAACAATTAGTTCCGGCTTTTGTATTACAACTTTTGTATTATCTGGAACGGATTCTAACAAGAAAACGTTTGAACCAATAACAACATTATTTCCAATTATAACTTCGCCACCCAAAATAGATGCATTAGCATAAATCGTTACATTATTACCAATTGTCGGGTGTCTTTTAACACCTTTAATGGCTCGGCCTTTCTTTAAAGAAAGCGCTCCTAAAGTTACACCTTGATAAATTTTACATTTATTGCCAATAACTGTTGTTTCGCCAATAACGATACCTGTTCCATGATCAATAAAGAAAGGATGACCGATTGATGCAGCTGGGTGAATATCGATTCCTGTTAAGAAATGAGCATGTTCTGAGAGAATACGTGCTTCAAATCTTAAATTAAGTTCTGCAAGTATATGAGCAATACGATAATAAACAATTGCTTTAAAACCTGGATAACAAGCAATAATTTCTTCAATACTATCGCTTGCAGGATCACTTTCTAAAAAGAAATTTAAATCATCTTCTAAATATAAAATGACTTTTTCAAGTTTCTTAAAGAAAATTTCTGCATTTTTTTCATCTTGTGAAATATTTTCCAAAAATAATCTCTTTGCTTTTTTAATATCTTCTTTGCAAAAGATAATTCTTTCGACTTCGTTCTCAAAAGAAAGAATGTCAATTTTATTTATAGAATTTTCTACCATGTGTATCGATCTCCTTTGTCAGGGAATATAACGACTATATTCTTATTTTTCAAATTATTATTTTTAATAAATTCAATTGCTCCAAGTAATGCAGCACCTGAAGAAATTCCGACATCTAAGTTTTCGATATTTCTTATTTTCCTTGCGGTTTCTATGCTTTTCTCACCTGAGACATCAACTATTGAGTCAATATAAACTTTGTTTAATATTGAAGGAACAAAATCTGGTCCTATACCTTGTATTAGATGAGGCGAACTCTTTCCTTTTGTTAAAAGAGGACTTTCTAAAGGTTCAACTCCAACAACTTTCGCATTACTAGTTTCCTTTATAAACTTTCCGATGCCTGTAATTGTACCGCCCGTACCTATGCCAGCAATAATATAATGCACATTTGGACATTCTTTAAGTATTTCTGGACCTGTGCTTAGATAATGTGCTTTTACGTTACTTGGATTGTTAAATTGATCAAACAAGATTGCGTTTGGAGTTTTTTGTACTGCCTCACTTGCAAGTTTTTCACATAAAAGCATTCCTCCGTCAACTAAGACAAGTTCTGCACCTAGAGAAGATATCTTTTCTCGTCTTTCTTTTGACATAGAGGAAGGCATATATATTATGGTTTTGTAGCCAAAGAATTTTCCAAAATATGCTAAAGCTATTCCGGTATTTCCGGATGTCGCTTCAATAATGATTGTATTTTCATTTAATTTACCAGCTTCTTTCAAATCAATTAGCATTTGATAAACTGCTCTATCTTTGATAGAACCACTTGGATTGGAGTTTTCTAATTTGGCAAAAAGACATACGTCTAGTGCGTACTCCTTTTCTAAATTGCTTAATCTAATTAACTTTGTATTACCTGGTTTGTTCATAAAATACACAAAAAGTGTATATACAAATGCATACATGCGCAAGTGTTTCGATAAAAAATCTCATTCATGAGACATTTTGTTAAAAATTAAACTTCTCTGGATAATGTTCAAGCATATAATCAACATCCTTGTCGCCTCTTCCAGAAAGAGTGACAAGAATACTGCCAGATTTGTGAGAACGAGCATATTTAATTGCATAGGCAATTGCATGTGAACTTTCGAGAGCAGGAATAATTCCTTCTAATTTCGATAAAAGAACAAAAGCTTCGATTGCTTCATCGTCGTCTATTGCAGCATATTCTACTCTACCTAGTTCATGTAAAAATGCATGCTCAGGGCCAACACCTGGATAATCAAGACCGCTAGCAATTGAATAAGCAGGCGCTATTTTTCCTTTAGAATCCAAAATAACCTTTGATTTATAACCATGGATAACTGAATCCTCACCAACATTAATTGAAGCAGCATTTTTTCCAATTTCTTTTCCGTTTCCTAATGGTTCAATTCCAACCAATTTAACAGGATCAGCTAAAAAAGCCTCAAATGTGCCAATTGAATTACTTCCACCGCCAACACAAGCGCACACAACATCAGGAAGTTCTCCGGTTCTTTCCAAAAATTGTTCTCTAGCTTCTTTTCCAATTATTTCTTGGAAGTCTCTAACAATTAATGGAAAAGGGTGTGGGCCAACTACACTTCCCATGCAATAAAAGGCTGTTTGATATTCTTTTTCATAAGCAGCAAAAGCATTATCAACGGCATCTTTTAATGTTCCTTGTCCTTTTGTAACAGGAACAACTTTTGCGCCTAATAGTTTCATTTTTGCAACGTTTTGCGATTGCTTATCAACATCAACAATTCCCATATGGATTTCACATTCTAAACCGAAGAAAGCGGCGGCTGTTGCAACTGCTACACCGTGGCTTCCTGCACCTGTCTCAGCTATTAATTTCTTTTTGCCTAAATATTTGGCTAAAAGTGCTTCACCCATACAATGATTTAATTTATGCGAACCGGTATGATTTAGATCTTCTCTTTTTAAATAAATTTGAACGTGTCCTAAATAATTTGAAAGTCTTTCACAATGGTATATTGGCGTTGGTCTACCTTGGAAATCGCTGCGAATTCTACGCAATTCATCAATAAAACGTGTACTTTTGCAAATAGAAAGATATCCATTGTAGACATCTGCAAAAGCCTTTTTTAACTCAGAATTTTCTATAAAATTTCCACCATAAGAGCCAAAGAATCCATCATCGTTTGGAAACATCTTATGGTAACGTTGATAATCTATATTTGAATAAACTCGTTCACTATCTGTTTTTCTATTTTTGATTTTACGTTGATCGTTTGGTTTTGCTGCTTCATTAGGAATTAAATAAATCTTCCCTTCTTTATATGCACCTTCAATACGTCCCTGTTCACAAAGTAGACGAACGCGTCTTTCATTTATTCCAAATTTTTTAGCTGCTTCTTTAACTGTAATATATTTCATACCTATTTACCTTTACCGGTATTATTATCATACCAAATGAAGTTATATACAATAGGCAAAAAGAAAAGGCGATTTCTCGCCGTTACTTCCTTACAACAAATTCTGTCAGATCTTTTATTACTTCAGAAGCAATTATCAATCCACAAGTGCTTGGGACAAAAGCGTTGCTTCCAGGTGCTTTTCTTTCACTAACAATAGGAAGTATAGGCTTTTCTTTAGAATAAACAACTTTAAGATGTTTGACGCCTCTAGACTTTAATTCTCTTCTCATTACTTTTGCTAAAGGATCCATTTCCGTCTTATAAATATCAGTAATAACAAATTGAGTTGGATCTATTTTATTTCCCGCTCCCATTGATGCGATAATCGGTTTGTTTGCTTCTTGAGCTTTTAAAACCAAAGCTATTTTTGCAGAAACTGTGTCTACAGCATCAACAACATAATCGTATTGGCTAAAGTCAAAATCATCTTGATTTTCAGGCAAGAAAAAACATTTTTTCGTAATAACTACTGCATCAGGATTTATAGAAAGAATTCTTTCTTTCATCACTGTAACTTTATCTTTGCCAATAGAGTAGTAAGTAGCAATAATTTGTCTATTTAAATTGGTTTCGCAAATGGTATCGTTATCAACAAGTGTAAATTTGCCAATACCAGAACGCGCTAATGCTTCAACAACATAACCACCAACTCCGCCAACTCCAAAAACTGCAACATGAGAATTATTTAATTTCTCAATTGCTTTTTCACCATAAATCTTTGCTGTTCTTGAAAATTGTTCCTTCATAAATAAAAAAATGAGAAATTATTTAAAATAATTTCCCTTTCTAATAATTTCTTCAAATTTAACACCATAATTGTGTTCTTTATCGTCTCGAGTTGCTTTAATCGAATCAACGACAAAATCACATGCAGCTTCTAATGCTTTTTTGATAGGCCTATTATTGGCAATCTCGCCAATTATAACACTTGAGAAAATGTCTCCGGTCCCATGATAAGAAGGATCAACTTTATTTTTCAAAACAAGAAGTTTGTTTTTACCATCAAAATAAGCGGCTCCTATTTTATCTTTCTCAACAACACCAGTTAAAATTACATTTTTTGCGCCCAATTTAAATAATCTATTTAAAAGGTTATCAATAAATTCAGGAGTTTGTTCTTCTTTGTATTCTTCATTAACTAAGAAACATGCTTCTGTAATATTTGGAATAATGTAATCGGCTTGAGAACACATTTTTCTCATACCGTTAACAATATCTTCTCCTAATCCATAATACATTTTTCCATGATCAGCCATTGCAGGATCTACAATAAATAATCCTTCTTTTTTCATCAATTTTTCTTTACAAGAAAGAATCAAATCAAACTGTCTAGCATCACCAATGTAACCTGTATAGATTCCATCAAAAGATATTTTTTCATTGATCCAGTGATTAACAATTTTTGGCATTTCTTCAGTTAAATCATGAACTGTAAAGCCGGTAAAACCACCTGTGTGAGTAGACAAAATTGCTGAAGGCAATATAACTGTTTCAACTCCGTAAGCAGCTAAAACTGGCAACGCAACTGTAAGTGAGCATTGGCCATAACAAGATATATCTTGAACTGATAAGATTTTCATACATTGAATATTCTAACACATCTATGAAAAATTGCTTAAATTTTAAGACTTAATTTGTAATTCATTATAATGAATGTATAATTATGTCATTGATAAAGGAGTCATAAAATGGCAAAACCAATATTGTTAGTAATTATGGATGGTGTCGGTTTCTCAAAAACTGGTCTAGGTGACGCAGTTACAATGGCAAACACACCAAACTTAGATTATTTCTTAAAAAATTATCCAAATACTAGATTAAAAGCACACGGACCTGCAGTCGGATTACCAACAGATGATGATATGGGCAACTCTGAAGTCGGTCATAACGCTCTTGGATGTGGACAAATTTATTCTCAAGGCGCAAAACTTGTCAATGAATCAATAATGTCTGGAAAGATTTACCAATCAGAAGCTTGGAAAGAAGAAATTGATAATGTTCTTAAGAACGATTCAACTCTTCATTTCTTAGGCTTACTTTCTGATGGTAACGTTCACTCAAATATCTCTCACTTAATTGAGATGATTAAAGAAGCTAAAAAAGAAGGCGTCAAGTCTGTTAGAGTACACGTTCTTCTTGATGGACGTGATGTTCCAGCAACAAGTGCTTTAACATATGTTAATCAATTAGAAGCAGTTCTAATTGAACTTAACGATAACACGTTTAATGCGATGATTGCTTCTGGCGGCGGACGTATGAAAATTACAATGGACCGTTATCAAGCAAACTGGGGAATGGTTGAAGAAGGATGGCACACACATGTTCTTGGTGAAGGAAGAATGTTTGCCACAACTACCGAAGCTATTGAAACATTTAGAAATGAAATTTCAGGCGTCATTGACCAAGACTTACCAGCATTTGTTATTGCAAAAGATGGCAAACCAGTAGGCAAAATTGTTGATAACGATTCTGTTATTCTTTTCAATTTCAGGGGAGATAGAGCTATCGAAATATCAATGGCATTTGATATGAAAGACTTTAATAAATTTGATAGAGTTTTCTATCCAAATGTTTGTTATGCAGGATTGCTTCAATACGATGGGGATTTAAAACTTCCAAGAAGATTCTTAGTCAATCCACCAGAAATTAGACATACTCTTACCGAGGTATTAGTTGAAGCAGGAATTAACGAATACGCAATTTCAGAAACTCAAAAATATGGACATGTTACATATTTCTGGAACGGTAATAAATCCGGTAAATTCTCAGAAAAACTTGAGACTTACAAGGAAATTCCTTCCGATAATGTATCATTTGATCAAAGACCTTGGATGAAATGTGCAGAAATTACAGATGATGTAATTGAAGCAATGAAAGCTAAGAAATATCAATTCATTAGACTTAATTATCCAAACGGAGATATGGTCGGTCATACAGGTGATTTAGATGCCACAATTTGCTCTATGGAAGCTCTTGATCTTTGTTTAGAAAGATTATGGAAAGTTGCAAAACAAGAAGGCTACACAATGATTCTTACTGCAGATCACGGTAACGCTGATGAAATGTTAGAAAAGAACAAAAAAGGAGTCATTCAAGTTAGAACTGCTCACTCCTTAAATCCTGTTCCATTTATTATTGTTGACGATGATTTAAAAGTTGAAATGAAAGAAGGCAATTTCGGTCTCGCAAATGTTGCTCCAACGGTTGTTAAACTTCTTGGACTTCAAGCTCCAGATTGCTGGGACGATTCAATTATTAAATAATTGTTATATTAAAAAACACTCTGTCGTCTTATAAAGCAGAGTGTTTTTTTGTTATTTAATTAAGTGTTTATTCATATTTTTAGTAATAGCTTTATTTACTATAAATACAATTAACCAAATCAAGAAGAATGTAGCAACAAATATTACAGTAAAAATGACTATAACAATCCAGTCAAAAGGAATCCACGAATTGATTAAGTAACTTCCTACATACACTACATAGAGCGAAGCAAGTTGAAGCAAACAACCTTTCACTGGTGACCAGCTATCAATTTGATTAAAAATAGTAGATCCAGCTTGAACAAATGCAATTATAAATGTTGATACAATTCCTAGTAAAATTTGCCAACCTGCGATTGAAAAATCAGGAGTAGCTGCGCCAACTATTGCAATTACAATTCCAAATACAATTGGTCCTAAACCAGAGAAAATAATTCCTCTTCTTAGATATTCTTTAACGTACTTATTCATATTAAAATCCTAGCCTTTCCTTAACATTTTTAAGACTTCTGCGTGAAATATAGTCTTTTTCTCCTGAAGCAAGCTCCACCATAATCGATCCATCAAATGCTGCTTTAAACTTAACAATAGAATTAACATTTACAAGGCATGATTGGTTAATCTTAACGAATGTTTCGCCTAAGGCTTCTTCCAATTGGTAAATTCTATATTTGATAACGAAATGTTTTTTGTCAACACTTGCGAATACTTTATTAGACTCAACAAAGAATCTCTCTATTTTATTTAATTTTAAAGGAATGATTTCATCATCAAGATAGCCATTCAATTGAATATCAGATCCTTCAACTATATTTTTTATTTGTTTTACCAAGTCGTTTTCTTCATGACATTCAATAGTTATTTTCTCTTCCTTATTTGGATCAACTTTAACTTCTAATTTCATCTTATCTCCTCGAGGCAATTCTATATTACATTAACATTTTCAAAACTGTGTGTTTTTTAAGCATGTGGTCATTTTTTAACTCTAAACGGCAAAAGAAAAGTCCAATTATTCAAAAAAGACTTAAAATGCATAAATTCCGCAAAAAGCCTTTTTCATAATTGTTAAATGTTGTTATCGTTCCCATTCTTTGCTGTTTTCTTCTGTACAAAGTTAACTAAGTTGTAAGTAACAATTCCAAGCGTTAATGCACAAGCAAATGAAGTAATATCAATAAAAAGTTCTGCGAATATTGCGTGCTAAGCAATGTTAAGCAGAACTTTTTTATTTAAATATCGTTTTTTTACAATGTTCTTAAGTAATATATCGCACTAGTTATCCATAGATCTAAACAGCAATTGTCCAAACAAATAAAGTATGGTCTTTAATCTCTTTGGCAGCATTTTCACAATCTTCAAGTTTCGAAGGTTGAATAATTGTTATTCCAACAATCCACCTGTGATGTTTTGCTTGACCAAAATCAAACCATTCAAGATTACTACAGCCCTCAAATGCTCCTACACCAATAGTATGAAAGGAAGTGCTTTCGTCATTTTCACCTTCGATGATAAACGAATTTAAATGAGAGCAGCCCATAAATGCGCGTGTGTTAATAGAACCTAAGCTAATCTTATCATTTGTTTTTACAACATTAACCGTTCTTAAGTTTGTGCACAAAGCGAAAGCCATAGTGCCAATTTTTGTAACATGGCCATTTAAAACAACATGCATTAAATTGGTTTTGTTTACAAATGCAGAATCACCAACAATTACTTCACAATCATCATTGCATTTTATTTGCTCTTGGATAGTGAAACGAGAAGCAAAATTTCCTAATTTAGCAGAAGAAAGAATTGTTTGACTAGTAAGAACGTTATCTTGTGATAAGATGTAACTAAAGTTAAACAATCCATATGATAAATATTCTTCACCTCTAATTAGGTTAGCTTTTGAAGATGTTGCTTCTTGTAAATTTTTATTTTGATTATCGTAGCGAACATTTATTTTAGACATATCTTCATTTTTATCATTTCTAATAGCGAATCCAGCAGTATTTGTAACGCTACCATCAGTTCCATTATGTTTTAGCAAAACAGGTGAAAGTACGTTGACATTCGATAAAGTAATGTAGTTATTTGCTTCAACAACCAAATCTTCGCCTTCTTTGCCAATTGTTACATTCTCAACTGATGGATCAGCAAAAATGCTAATCGATTTATTGAATGTTAAATATGTTAAATGTCTATTTTGAGCTGGGGTTCCTTCTGTAACATTTATCCAACCTTGATCAGCACAGTTAAAAAATGCAACATTGATATCATCAGTAAAAGAAACATCCATATATCTACCTGTAGAATCTGTTTTTGTGGTTTTTGTAAAAGCGATATGTCCAACGCTTTCTCTTACCCATTTTACATCTGAATATTCATGAGCAAGGCAGAATGCAACGTATTCAGGATCAAATTGATTAGGTAAAAATGTTCTTCTAACAGATTTTAGTTTAGGTCCTTGAGTCCATCCTAATGGAGGTAAATAAACCTCCATCAATGAATTGCATGAAGCGAATGCGTATTTTTCAATTGTAGTTAAAGAGTATGCTTCTGAAAAATCAACATATCTTAAGGACATGTCTTCATGAAAGGCATATTGAGAAATTCTAGTTAATCCTCTACCACCGCTTACTTCTTCTAAAGATCCTTGATATTCGAAAGCGGATTCGTCAAGAGCAGTTACGCTATCGCCAATCTCTAAAGATTTAATACGAGAAAGTAAAATGCTAATTTGCAATTTAACTTCGTAGAAAATATCATCGGTTGTTTCATTTGTAAATGCATGAGATCCAACTCCAACAATTCCATCACAAAGATGAAGGGAAGTAAAAATGCCCTTTGTTTGGTATAAAGTAATATGAGTATCTTTAATCTTGTCGATATTAATTTTAATATCAGTGTAAACAGAGAAACCGTACGGTGCCACTACAGCATTAATTCCTTTTACAACATTAGTGATATACAAATCACTAACTGCTTGTCCGTAATAAGTTAATCCTTTAATGTATTTATAATCTTTTGAGAACGTAAATGTGCCATATGCGTAATGGGTAACTGGAAGAACTAATACAGAATTAACAACTTGTTTACTTCCAACTGCCTCACGGCCAAAACCTGTTTTTTGTTCAAAATTATCAACATATTCAACATAAACGTTTTCAGGTTTAACATCTGTGTTGACAAAGGCAATTGTTCCAGAGCTATAAACATTTTCCCAATCTTCGCCAATTTCTTCACGTGTATTAGCAAGCATTAATTTAACGTTGCTTGTTAAATCAATTGATGAAGGAACATTTAAAATTCCACCCGAATTAATGTTAAAATCACAATTCAATTTAACATGATTATGATATGTCTCTAAAGTAACAATGTGATTAATTACAGGAGTTTTTGTTAATGTTAAATCATCTTTAAGAATAGTAATTGTTGTCTCATCGGTTGCTACAGCATCAAATGCTTCATTTAAAGTTTTGTATAAAACGTCGTCAATTTTTGCATCATATTCAGCTAAAATATCGTGCTTGTAGCAAATACCATCTACAAGTTCCCAAACAACTTCTTCTTCTGCTGTTTTAACAATTAGGTTTGGTTTATCAAAGGCGCCTTCATAATAACCAACGAATTCTTTGCTAAGATTTAAAAGTAAAACATTAGAATCTACTAAAGCGTCTTTTGCAACATAAAGAACTGTGGATGGGAGATCGATGATAGCCTTAGTTTTTCCATGTTCAGTTAAACCAGTCATCACGCCATTTTCATCAGTAACAACAATTGGATCCTCGTAATCACAAAGAATACATTTATCTGTTACATCTAGAATTTTGTGTTCTCCAACCATAAACTTTTCGCCACATGAAGTACAAGTTTTCCAATGCTCGGTTTCATTATGTTCAAAAGGAGCTCCGAATGTGTGAATATGTAATTGTTTGCAACCAGAAAGTAAGCTAATTGACATGATCACGCCAATAAAAGGTAAAATTATTTTTCTTTTCATATTAATTGCTCCTTTCTTTTTTCGTTTGAGTCGGTTGTCCATGATTTTGCACAACTATTTTATTGTTATATAGATTGTTTGTTTTATTTCTCGTTTGAGATGGTTGTGTAGGGCTTTGTACAACTCGTTTTGTTTGAATTCGATTATTGCCATTGTTTTTCAATTGAGTTGGATGTGTAGGGCTTTGTACAACTCGTTTTGTTTGGATTTGATTATTGCCATTGTTTTTCAATTGAGTTGGGTGTCCAGGACTCTGCACAACTTGTTTCTTTTTGTATTGGTTGACATAGTCAATAACTATGTTTTCATTAATAATATTGCTAATAATAATTAAAGGTAACAAAATAACAAATCCAGTTACATTGTTAATCAAATATACAATTAAGAAAATGAGCGCAGATGTTGCGAGAACCGCCAAAGAAGAGACCCACAAAAATAAAATGTTTTTAATATTAAATAATTCTTTTAATTTAACATCTTTATCCTTATAAAGTAGTACAGACCACAATAGAATTAAAACTAACATCACCATCAAAATACCAATGATGAAAAAGACAAGTAACGCTCCATCCAAATTAATAAAAGATAAAATTATTAAAAGGTAAGCAAGTGAGACAGTAGCTAAATTTGAGAAAAATGATGCAAAGAATCTACCAACGCTTTTGTTTGATGTGCTTCTGATTTGAATAATTACTCTTGAAGAAACAAGAGCGAGAATCGAAGAAATCAAAACACAAATCGAAAGATTTACAATTTGTTCTCTAATAACTTTTATCAAGCTGTCAGAACAAGCAATAACAGTATCCTTCATTTCGATTAATACTTCTTTGTTAAAATTCGCATCTTCGAGTGCGTTCATAAAGATTCTATAAAGACCATTTTGCTCAATTAAAACAGCAATTGTTCTCATAGGATTTCTTAAATCAAGATTCTTGAATTGATCAGTTATAGACTTTAAAAAACTTGCAGGGTCAAAACCGGAATAAGGAATAGCTGTAGCGTGGGCAACAATTTTGCTAACCGAAATATCGATTTCATTATTTATCACTGGCATCGTGATTAATAAGCCAAACAATATTCCAATTGTAATAAAACCTGTAATGGCAAATACATCCCAGATATTTTTTCTAAAAACTTTTAAGGCCGAACGAAACATATCTATTCCTCCTCGGCATTCTTATGCCAAACGTATTGTGAATATTGTTTAACTAATTCAGCAGCATCATATGGATTTGTTAATTGATCTGAAGTTAATTCTACAATCTTAGTAGAAAAACTATCATCAGAATAAACTGTCCAATCACCAATGTTACCGTTGAAATCAAAGTATTCAAGAGCAGTACAGTTCTTAAAAGCATCTTCTCTAATATTAGTCAACGAACTGCCTGGGCCTAAGTCAACTCTTTTTAATTTAGTACAATTTATAAATGCTTCAGATAAAATGTACTCTACATTTTTACCAACAGTAACTCTTTCAAGGTTAAGGCATAAATCAAAGACATTTACTCCAACTCCAGTAATAATGTCAGCCATTGAAACAAATCTGATAGATAAAGGGTGTCTTTTGAATAAATCATTTGATAGACCAGCATTTCTTACATAATAATCTTCACTTTCACCAAGAGGGTTATCAAAAGTAACACTGGTTATTGAACTAAATAATGAACTCGTTGATCCAAACAAAATTTTATTTGGCGTCAAAAAATCTTTTTCATTGAAATATGTAAATACAAAAAGACCATAAGTTAGATATTCAATTCCGTCTTTAAAGGCTGCGGAAGTACCTCTTGCAGGAACTTCTTCATCTGTTGATGGATCTCTAAAATAAACAGGAGTATCAAAATATGTTTCTTTGTCTTTTGCTCTTAGTCCAAAAGTGGCAATATCACCAACAAATTGGGAGCCATCGTTATGTTCACCAAAATCAACATACTTCTCGTGATGCGCAATGGTACAATTCAATCTAACTTTGCCAAGAGGTTTAATGTTCTCAAGAGTCAAAAAGCGATTATTTAAAATTGTTATCCCTGCTTCTTCTGAACCGATAGTAACTTCGCCAGCTGATTCATACGCAACAATATTTACACTTTTTGCAATAGCAAATGTTGCAATGTGTTTTGTTTCTTCTTTGTCTGCGTTCAAGATATAAATCCAACCACTATCGCAGCAGCTTGTAAGAGCGGCCTGAATATCATATGTGTAAACAACGTTAGAAAATTTTCCGCATGCATCAGTTGCAAGACTTGCTGTATAGCAAATATTGCCATTAACGGTTCTTGTCCATACAACTTTTTGATCATGCTCATCAATGTTCGCATGATATGCAGCTACAGCACCACTAAATTGATGAGCTGCAAATGTCTTTCCATTTACATTCCAGTTATCACCTGGGAGTTCAAGTTGAACAAGACAATCTTCATTTGCAAAAGCGTATTTACCAATTTTTTGAATACTAAAGGCTTCTGCAAAATCAACGCTTTTTAAACTAATGCATTCATAAAAAGCGTAATCAGCAATTTCAACTAGGCCTCTTCCGCCATAAACATCTTGAATACTTAAACATGAGGCAAACGCAGCTCCTCCGATGTAGGTTACACTTTCACCAATGTAAACAGATTGAATTCTTGATAGAATAGCAATCATCTTTTTAACTTCATGGAAAATATCATCTGTGGTTTCATTAGTAAAAGCATGATCTCCAATTGACTTAATACCTTTATCAACACATAAGCTAGTAAAAATGCCTTTTGTTTGATAATACGTGATATGTGTATCATCAATGACAGCGATGTTAATTTTTACATCCGTATAAATTGCAAAAGCATATGATGCAATACTCGCATCAATATTCTTAACTACATTTGTAATGTGTAGTTCACTTAATGTTTCACCATAAGGAGACAATCCTTTAATTGTTTTAAAATCATATGAGAAGGCAAACGCGCCATATGCATACTGTGTTACTGGAATGAGTAATAAGTCGTTCGCAATTTGCTTAGAACCAACTGCTTCATATCCTACGCCAACACCTTGCATATAGTTGTCTACATATTCGACATATACATCAGCAGGTTTTGTATCTTTATCAATAAATGCGATAGCACCACTTTTGAGAACTTGTTCCCAAGATTTATTACTTTGTTCATATGAATGGACAAGAAGTAATTGAGCGCTACCTTTGAAGTTAACAGAACTTTTAATTTTCAAAATTCCACTACCACCAACTTGGAAATTGCACTCTAAATTTGATGTTTCATAATATGAATCTAAGCTAACTATGCGATTAACACGTAAAGATTCATTAACTACTAAATCCTTTTTTGTCAAAGTAATTGTTGTGCCATCATTTTTAACGCTATCAAAAGCTTCCTTTAATGTTTTGAAGTATTTGTCGCCAATCATCGCGTCAAATTCTTCTAAAACATTGTGCTTATAATAAATTCCATTTTCTAAAGTCCATACGACCTTTTCTTCATCTGTAACAACATTGATATTGTTATAATCGAAAGCTCCTTCGTAGTATCCTACAAATTCCTTTGGAATATTTACTCTAGTTACATTTGAACCTTTTAAAGCGTCTTTTGTAATAAATTTAACATTTGAAGGAATATCTAATTCGTATTTCGTTTTTCCGTGAATAGTTAAACCGGTCATTAATCCATCATCATCTACGACATAAGTAGGATCAACATAACCACAAATTAAACATGTATCATTAAAACTATTAAATGCATGAAAATCTTCATTTAATACTTCATGACACGTTTCACAAACTTGCCAGTGTTTGACTTCGTTGTATTGATATTCGGTATCATAATCGTGAACATGAACAATGGAACAGCCACTTAATCCAACAATTGCAATCGAAAGAGTCATTATATGTTTAAGCATTCTCTTCACTTTCATTGTAATAGCCTCCTAATAGTCATTTTTGAATAAATTTTAATTCAAATATAATAATTAACACAATTTTGAAAAATTATCAATTATTGATAATTCGTAAAGTAAAAAATTAATCAACAAGTTAATGCAACATTTTGAAATTTGTCTAGATAATATGTCGAGTTAAGACTATTTCACTCAAAGACAAAGATTAATATGCTCACCATTGATAAGAAACTAATTTTGTTAGAGATCTATATTGTGTGCGTTTCACTTGGATATGTGTCATTTGAGAAAAATATACAAAGTAGTTTGAGCCGCTTAATACATTCAAATTAAAAGCGACCCGATTATATGTTCGGGTCGTTTAATTGATTAATGTGTGTAATTTGCCGTTAATATACGAAGTATATTATATGGTTACATATATTAAAGGGTTGTTCTAATTACTTTAACGATATAAAGCACTCATTTACAAAGAACTCTATTAAATCTTCTGATCTATCTTCATAGTAATCTAAAAGCAAAGTTTTATATTTTTCTATTTTTTCTACTGGAACAACCATCAAACCAACACCATGACTAATCAAATAATGATTTCCAAAAATTACAGCCGTTCTTTTGTTTCCGTCCATAAAAGTTTGCGTTTTCATTGAGTAAGCGATTAATTTAGCAGCTTTTATGACATGATCAAGGCCAACATCATTTACAATGGATTCAATGTCTTCTTTAACTTTAAACTCAAAAGGAATTGGAGGAATATACGAAGAACCACCAATCGTAACTGGTGTTGATCTAATCTTTCCTGCACTATAGGAAATTCCTTCTTCAACCAAGCCATTAATTTGGCATAACAAAGCATAGTTGGTAGGATAACATTCAACATCGTAGTCCATTATGAATTCCCAAGCGTGTTTCAAATTAAGTATTTTTTGAACATCTAGAGTTGACATATCACGGACTTTTCCTTCATTGACAATAGTCTCAGTATCAGAATAAGTTGTAGCAACACCTTCAAGAATGGATTGCTTATAAATGGAATCAACAAGATTTCTGCGTGCTAAATCGATATTTAGAAGAATATCATCTTCCATCTCTTTATTTGTATCAGGAAAACTCTTTAATTCCTTTTCTAATTCTTTCAGTCTCTTCTTTAATTCTTTTACTTTAATATTATTACTAAGAACAAGGTTATAAAGTTCATCACTGTATTCTCCAACATATTTTGTTTGAAGAATTCCACTACTTCTAAAATGGACATAAATGTATTTTTTCTTTTCGTTTTCACGAATTTCTACTGATCCATAAAACAAATTATCAATTGCAGACTTAATTGTTTCTATTTGATTTTTAAGTTCTAACAAATTACTCATAAATACCTCCATGTGAAACATTTTTCTAAGTTTGTTACACATATAATACAACAAATAAATAAGTATGTGAAACATTTTTTCAAAATTTGTTACACATTAAATTTATTTTAAATTAAAAACGACCCGATTGTATGTTTGAGTCGCCTAATTAATAAATGGAAAGAATTGTAAGTAATGATACAATAGATACCATTCTATTTTTATATCGTTTTTCCACAATATTGAGTTAAACATCCTAGAGAAAGTAGCAAGGTATAGATTTAGGCGTATGCCGATTTGATTTTGCATTCTTCCTTTTTTGGAGAAATCAACAATCAAAGCACGAACATCTGGCCACTTATCTGTGCTACTCCCATCTTTCAAAGGCATTTTTCGGCTGTCTTGCCATTTTGGTACCTTCAAAATTTGTATGAAAAAACCCATGAACTAAATCGTAGGTTCTTTTGGCTTTCGCCCACTATAACACTATCAGATAATGTCAGGTATCACAAGGGTCCACATAGGTCCATTACGGTCCATGTTATTTCATGTAAATTTTTTCTGAATGAAAACTAAATTTTGGTTGGAAATAATCTGTTGCTTGATATTCGGAAGGAATTTCAAAAACAAATGATATATTTTCTATATTTCCAGCGCCTAAGTCCTTAAAAGCAAAGAAACCATTTGAAGGAAGAAAAAATCCTTGAGAGGATGGTTCGTACATATTATTTCCTCTGTAATAACTAAAATTTGAACTATAAAGAGTTATTTTACTTGTACCTGTATTTTTAACTGTTGTATTAACAACTACATAGTTATTTTGAGTCTCTGTACCCAAGGGACCAGTTTTCTTTGTATTGTAAGCAGACACGACTGTGCATTCTAAATTGCCAACCTTTACAGCGTCATTCATCTTATATTCAGTTGTTTGCATCTGAGAAAAGCCGCAAATTGCTCCAACTGTACCAACAGTAACTAAACCAATTATTAACCAAAACCACCATTTTTTGTAAACTGGTTTCTTGGCCTTTACTTTGTTTGCAACCGGAACTTCTATTTTTGGTTTTTCTTTCATAACAGCTGGTTTGACTTCATTTGCTCGAGCTACAGCAGATTTTTTGAATGTTGCACCACAGTGTGGGCATTTTTCTGCTGGTCCTTCAAATATAAAACCACATTTGGAACATTTAAATTTCATAATAGTTAAATCTCCTTTATCTTATAAAAATTTTACCCCCCCCAAGACTTTTCAAGTCTTTTCTACTTTATGAAAGAAAAAGAGACTTAAGTATTCTTAATTTGAACCAAACTTAATGCGTCCCAATGCCAGCGTTTGACTGTAGTCATTGGTATGAACATTTTCGAGCTGATGTCTTCCGATGTACAATCGTTCAGATATCTTAGCGTTACTTCAAAATAGATAGGAGCGAAATTTCAAAAAGATACAAATGTTCCTGAGATATCAAAAATATGCGAAAAACCGCTAAAAAACCCTATAATTTAAAGAAAAAGTAACGCTTTTGTACGTTACTCATTTTTGGTAAATGGCAAACTAGGATAGAAATGATACAATGACACTTTTTTTGAACCGTGACACTTTTTTTGAACCGTGACACTTTTTTAATCTTGTGACACCTACCCTATTTTGAGTGTCATTTTGGACATTCAAGCGTCAATTCCATCAAATTAATAAAAAGCTCCAAATCCATTTTAGATTCGGAGCAGATTTTGATAGACCACTACTTACCGTATCGACTTACTCCAGCGCATCTTCTAGAGCAAAATCTTTGGGTGGAACCAGGTTCATCATAAAATTCTTTTCCACAATGTGCACAAACTTTTTTGACGATTTTCTCAGTACTTCTTGTTTTGTTTCTAAACTCCAATGCGCATTTATGACAGCAGAATATTCTTGGCGCATGATGAGGAGGCTGAACAAGTACCTCACCACAATTCAAACACTTAACACCATAGTTTCGTTTCTCTCTTTTTAAGAAGCTTTTAATAGAATCGATTGTTCTTCCTGTTTCCTTTGCGATTTCAGAAACCGTATACCCTTTTTCTTTTAATCTAATAATTATTGCTCTTTCTTTATCGTTTATCATTTTTAAACCTCCGTACGATATAAGGACAAAAGAAAAACAAGTCGTTAACCAAAAAAGAAAAAAACTAGCAGATTTTATTCCACTAGTAGTTAATAAATAGTTTCTTTGAGTATTTTTTCTATAAAGTCTTTATTAAACCAAAAACTTTGTTTTGTGTACGATGTTATACCTGTTTCTTTATCGGCTACAGGCAAGATATAGTGATCCGCGCCAACTCTTGCATGAGGTCTTACATGACAAACTTTATTTGAATCTCTGTCTTCTTTAGGGAATCTATCTTTAATTTTGCCTTTATCATCGAAATAAAACGCTTCACCATTTCTAACCATGTCTGCACATTTTTCGTGCATATCTTTAATAGTACCATCAACAATAGAGTTTGGAGCATTCCAGAAAACAATCTTATCAAAGCTAATAACGCCATCAATCTCATTAAAAACAAAAATCATCATTTTTAAGTCAACAAAATCTTCTCTTATATAAGATTCATCCCAAGGAGTATTGATTAATTCTTCAAATTCAAAAGACTTGAAAGGCATCGATTCGGTTGGTCTTCCATTTTTATCAACAGTAATTGTTCTAAAAATAATACCGGCAACTTCCATTTCTGGAGTGGATTTCTTTTTTCCGGTTATGCCAAGCATGCGTTGAGCTAACATAAAATTAAGCTGCTTAGCTTTAGAACTTACAGCAAATTTTCTACACAATTGTTTTTGCGTCATGCCATGAAATACAGACATCTTTTCTTTATAAATCTCTTCAAGAGGATTTTTCATCCATTCATCTTCGCTAATCAATGGAGAATATGGGGCAATATTATGAATCAAATTTCTATAAAGATAAGTCATAAAAGAAGACTTAAAAGAATAAGCTCTAGGCTTTGCTTTTATTGTAGTTCCATATTGTTCCGTCAAGGCTTTGCTATCAGCGCCTTTTGTACATGCAGCTAAAAATTCAGTGTCAGATTCTGAAATTTCATGAGCCTTTCCCGAAACAATCTTTTTATGAATAATGTTCCAGTCTCTCTCAATAACTTTATATTGAAGGGAATTTTCAAATTCGAATAAATCATAATCAGTGATTTCAAAATTTGAAGGATGTACACCCATTGAATATAGATAAAACCAAATGAGTAATCTTCTATTTTTCTTAAAGAAAGAGCTGGTTTTAAATGTCGCTATTGCTTCATTTTTATAATTAATCATGTTTAGAACTAATCTTTCTTTTGAAGAATAAGTTCCATTTTGATTTAGCTTAACTGGAGTTACTTTTAATTCGATGCCAGCATCAATAAAATCCGGATTGTCATCACTATTGGCTGCGTAACCAAAAACGTGTTCTTCAACAAATCCCCCTAATCCACCTTTGTTTCTGCCGTTATAAGATTGGTCTAATCCAAAATCACCAAAAGTCTTGTGCATTGCTTTCTTGGTGATTTCTAAAATCTCTTCTTCAGTTAAATGTCTATTTTTATCATCCATAATCTTTTTGAATTATATCAAAAAGTAAATCATTTTTACACACATGACTTCATCCTATATTATTAATAAATTATCTAAAGAATTTATTTGATCTTTACAAATTGTTGTTGATCATGTATCATTTTTAGTATAGAATTAGATTTATGAAAAAGACTGTTATTGAATTATTTGCTGGTGTTGGTGGATTCCGTGTTGGCCTAAACAACATCAAAACATTTGATAAAAATGGGAAAGCTGTTGAAAATGGTCCATTCACTTTTGTCTGGGCTAATCAATGGGAACCATCTACAAAAACTCAACACGCATTTGATTGCTATAACTTAAGATTCCCTTCTGCTACAGAAAATTCTAATGTAGATATTTCAAAAGTAGATAAAGCATCTATTCCTGACCACACCTTATTATGTGGAGGTTTTCCTTGCCAAGATTATTCAGTCGCTCATTCATTGAGTAGTTCACATGGTATAGAAGGTAAAAAGGGCGTTCTTTGGTGGCAAATTAATGAAATATTAACTGCGAAGAAGCCAGCTTTTGTTTTGTTGGAAAATGTTGATAGATTAGTTAAGTCACCAGCAAAGCAAAGAGGAAGGGATTTTGGAATTATGCTCCGTTGTTTATCTGATCAAGGCTATGCAATGGAATGGCGTATTATAAACGCATCGGAATATGGTCATCCACAAAGAAGACGTAGAATTTATATTTTCGCTTACCATAAATCAACAAAATACTACCAAGATAGAGAAAATTGCACTCCATATGAAATAATTTCTAAAGAAGGCGTATTCGCTAAAGAATTCCCAATCGAAGAGATTAAAGAAAAAGCAATCAGACAATATGACTTTAAGACTAAATTTAAAGATTTAGTTGAAGTTTCAGATAAATTCTCGGCCTCATTTGAAAATGCCGGTTATATGATTGGTAACAAAGTTTTCACATATAAAACTAAAGCAAAGCTTGAAGAACCAATCGTATTGAATGATATTGTGGAGAAAAATGGCGTTGATTCACACTATTTCTTAACTGAATCACAACGTAAAAAATATGAGTATCTCAGAGGGTCAAAGAAAATTCCTAGAAAAGATAAAAACGGTTTTGAATACATGTATTCAGAAGGCTCTATGAGCCCATATGATGAACTATCACTTCCAGCAAGAACAATGTTAACATCCGAAGGAACCACAAATAGAAGCACGCACATTATTATGGATCCTAAAGAAAACGCATTACGAATCTTAACTCCTATAGAATGCGAACGTATTAATCAATTCCCAGATAATTGGACAAATTCTGGAATGCCAGAAAAAAGAAGATACTTCATGATGGGAAATGCATTGGTTTGTGGAATTATTAGAAAAATAGGTAATCAAATTAATCAAATCATTGATAAAGAATAGAAATGGGTTAATTCCCATTTTTTTCTAACTCAATACCAAATAATTCTAAAATCATAAGCCACTTATCAGCTGGAATCATTCTTCTTCCTTCCTCATAACATTTATATGTATTTTCACTAATGCCGAGTAGAACGGCCACTTCTCTTTTAGTTCTACCATCCTCTATTCTGGCCTTTTTAATATAAGCGCCAATATCAAGCGCAGAATATTCTTTCAAAGGTTGACTATCATTAGGGAACTCGATTGATTCCCATTTCTCATAAATATCTACAATCTCTTGATATGTACAAAAACCATATGGTGGTACATGATGTCGAACCTTAATCTCTAGATATTTCTTTTGGTCATCATTCAATTTGGATCTCAATTTCATATAGTTACCATAAACGCGCTTTGCTTCTTTGAGCCTAAAAAGTCTATCTGGTGAATATTTTAGTTCTGCTAAGACTAAAGTCTTATAACTTGAAATTTCATTTCTTGCTCTGCAAACAGTCCTAATCCAATCATGAAATCCTTCATTATTTTTTCTAAACACATATTTCTTCATCGCTATCGATAAGAACTCTAAAAAGCACTAATATCAAGTCATTTTTGCTCAAAAAGCACTAATATAGTCAAAATGCGCTAATATACCCAAATCGCGCTATTGCGAAATTATAGTGTCATTTTGTGTCATTTTTATCTTTAAAAACGTTGATTTTTCAATAAAAAAGCACATTTCAGGTGCGAAATGTGCAAAGTTACAATGTGGCAAAGGTGAATAGAAATGATACAATGACACCTATTGCTTTCAGTGACACTTTTTTGATTAAGTGACACCTACCCCATTTCAAGGCTCTTTTATTATATAACAGTGCAGATTTCCTTACTAGAATAAAGAATAAATTTGATTGTTCTATCGTTTTGGATTACTGCTTTTTCTACCAGTTTAATCCAGATGGATGCGTCCCATTCTTTAAGCAAAGCAGGAGCATCATTCAAATTTTGAATAAATAACTCAATGCCTTTTAATTTTCTTAAATTGGCATTTTTATTTTCCTTACTTTCGTTGAGTTTGATTTCGAGAGTTTCATACCTTTTCTTATAAGAATTATATTTCTTTTGGAAAGCATCCTGGTCTAGGGCTTTGCTAGAATTTTCATCAATTAGATTTTTAACAAGAATTTCTAGTTCGCTCATTTGTTCGACAATTTCATCTATCTCAGTTTGAATGGAATCTTGCTTATCAAGAACGGATATCCATTCTTTAGCATCTTCAACTAAAGATTCCCTATCAACAATAAACGAATTGTATGCATTTATAAATGCATCTTGAATCTCTTTTTCAGTTAAGATAGGTGTTTTACATTGGGTATGGGTTTTATCAAACATTCGATTGCAACGATATCTTTCAGAACGATATGGTGAGTTTGAGTGCCATACTTTCTTTCCGTAAAATCCACCACAATCGCCACATACCAATTTGCAAGAAAAGATATCTTTTCCATTATAAGCACGCCCTATTTCTTCTCTTCTTTTAAGTTCAAGTTGAACGAACTCCCATTCTTCAGGGGGAATAATGTATTGATGTGAACCTTTTATATAGTATTGGTCGATTTCACCTTCATTCTTTTTACACTTATGTGTAAGGAAGTCAGTAACGAATGTTTTTTGAAGAAGAGCATCACCTTTATATTTTTCGTTTCTTAGAATGCTATCAATTGTAGCAACGCTCCACTTTTTTGCATGTGATGGCGTTTCATAATTCTTGCTTTCTAAAATTTGTTTAATTTCGGTATAAGACTTTCCTTGTAAAAACAATCTATAGATTGCACGAACAATTTCAGCTTCTGATTCCACCATTTGAGGTTTTCCATCAGGGCCCTTTTCATAACCGAGGAATCTATCATATGGCATTTGGAACTTTCCATTTTGGAAACCCCACCTTTTTCCCATAGTGACGTTTTCTGAAATTGATCTAGATTCTTCTTGAGCCAAAGAAGACATAATCGTGATTAAAAGTTCTCCTTTGGAATCAAATGTATAAATGTTTTCTTTTTCAAAGTAGCATTCCACATTCTTTTCTTTTAATTTTCTTATGGTTGCAAGTGAATCAACTGTGTTTCTTGCAAATCTTGAAACTGATTTTGTAATGATTAGGTCAATTTTCCCATTAAGGGCATCCTTAATCATAAGATTAAAACCTTCACGCTTTTTAGTATCGGTTCCACTAATACCTTCATCAGTATAAATCTCAACGAACTCCCAATTAGGATTTGACCGAATGAGTTTTTCATAGTATTCCTTTTGAGCTTCAAATGACGTGAATTGCTCATCAGAATCAGTAGAAACACGTGCATAACCAGCAACCTTTCTCTTTTTTGGAATAACTCTTCCACCAAATGCTGATGTTTGAATCGTTGATGGAATTACTGTAACTTTTGCCATTGTTTTAAACTCCTTTCTCTAGCTTTTTGTTTCATTTCAGGTGTCCATGAATTTTTTCTAGAATAATCATTAAAAGGATGAGTAATTTTCTCACCACTATTTAACTCAAATGTCACTGTTTTATCGCTATTAACGAATATAAACTTTATCTTTGATAAAAAGTCTTCATTGTTAATTTCAGAAGTTCCTAGAACTAGTTTTGTTAAACGGACAACTTCTTCATCCAAAATTGAAGGGCTATTACATTTATCTTTGCCGTACATTATATAAAAGTTACAACGCCATAATGCTTTCCTATCACCATGAGCAGACCTTTTAGTATATCCATGTCCACAATTGCCACATCTAATGATTCCTTTAAAGATGCAATCATACCTTTTTGGCGAATTAGGATATTCCTTTGCTTTTGAATGCATTAGTTCCTGAACCTTTTTAAAGGTTTCTTTATCAATTATTGCCTCGTGACTATCTTCAACATAATATTGAGGAAGTTCGCCTTTATTCATACGAGTTTTCTTCTCTATATAATTATTTTTGTACTTCTTTTGTAATAACAAATCACCAGTATAGGTAATGTTTCTAAGAATCGCTCGTATTGGTTGAGGAGCGAATTCGTTCCCCATCATAGTCTTATATCCTAATTTATTTAATTCCTTCGCAATAAGTGGCGTGCCTAATCCATCTAAATATAACTTATAGATAAGTTTTACTATCTTGGCTTCTTCTGGAATCACCACTATTTTTCCATCAATTAATCGATATCCTAAAGCAGCTAATTTATAAGGAATGCCTTCTTCAAAATTTTTCTTTACTCTCCATTTAACATTTTCACTTGCTGATCTAGCTTCTTCTTGAGCATAACTAGCCAAGATGGTAAGCATCAATTCGCCTTCTTTAGAAATGGAATGAATTCTTTGTTCTTCAAAATAAACATCCACATTAAGTTCTTTTAATTCACGAATTGTTTCAAGCAACGTTACTGTATTTCGAGCAAATCTAGAAATTGACTTAGTAATGATGAGGTCAATTTTTCCATTTCGAGCTTCTTCAAGCATCTTTTGGAAACCAGGACGATTAGCTTTTGTTCCACTAATTGCCTCATCAGAAAATACGCCAACATAAAGCCAATCTCTCCTACTTTGAATGTAGGAAGAATAATAGCTTACTTGATTAGCTAAAGAATCAAGCATGGCATCCTTTTCAGTTGATACTCGAGCATAAGCACAAACGTTTATTTTCTTAGGTAGTTTTTTGACCTTATTAACTTTGTTAATTTCCATATATTTTCCTAGTCATATATTCGCTCTAAAAGGACACTATATCAACTTATATTAGAGTAAGAATCGTACCCTTTTTGATACCATATTTCTTTCTCATTTTTTCATCTATTTTTTGATAATCTTCTTGGTCGATAGTTCCGTTTTCTAAAAGTCCTTTAGCACTTTTCATTGCTATGGTGTATTTTTCTACAGCTGCACGATATTCCTTATTTTCCATAACGATGCAACCCAGCGCACTTTCTTGAGCAGAATCTTTGCTTAGAATTTGGTTCATCATAAAAAGCTGAACCACAATGTTCGCATACCTTTTTCTCGGTTTTTTCTAAGATTCTTATTTTATTTCTATATTCAAAAGCACATTTTCTACAGCAGTAAATTCTAGGAAAGTGATGCAATGGTTGTTTTAATTCAGCACCACAGTTTAAGCATTTAACTCCATAGATTTGTTTTCTTCTTTTGACTACGCTTTTGATTGAATCAACAGTTTCATCTAATTGCCTAGCAATTTCAGAATATGATAATCCACTATCAATTAAACGTAGAATTCGAACTTTCTTGTCTTCTGTCATAGGGTTTTCTCCTTATGGCATTAGCACAAAAATAAACAATTTGTACCCCCAAGCAAAAGAAAAAACCTAGCAGTTTCCACCACTAGGCTATAAATCATTTTAGTATTAATAAATTAAATTGCTTTCATATTTGATCTCTTTTTTATCAAAGAAATCAGTCATTGCCATGCATCCGCCATCATGAACCATTTTGATAAAGTCTTCAAGCGTGATTATTGAAAAAAGTCTATCAGTTTCTTCTTTAGAAAGGTAATACCCCATCTCGCTAGTATAAGGACCATCGACTTCGGATTTAATGTTTAATGTACCTCTCCAAATTTCTCCCCCAATGTAAACATTGCTTTCATTAATTATGACAAATTTTCTATCTTCCATATTATTTATTTTTATCAATTTTCTTAAAAGATATTTTCCCAACTATAATGGCTAAAGCAACAGTAACTAATCCAAGCAATAAAAGTAAAGGTTGATGAAGTGATATGCCTAAAATAAATCCTATCAAAAAAGGGATATTACAAAGCATACCGAGTCCTGCACCAGTTAAAGCGCCACTATTTTTAGCCTTATTAAGATCAGAATTGTTGTAACTTCTAAACATACATGAGGACATAAGCTGGAGCAAGCCTAAAGGAATAGCGATAGAACTAAAAACAAAACTAATTTTGAAATTTGTTCTATATTCAATTTGCTCGTTAGTATGTACAAATTTTACTGAATGAAGCCCCATATAGTTTCTATTTATTTCTTTTGAAATATAGAGTGTGTGAATAAAGGTGCCCATAGCCACCAGCGTTTGGTACAACACTTACGAGTTCCCAGCCTTCAGCACCATACTCATTGATTTGTTTTTGAATTGATTCATCGTCAATTTTTGGCTTACTAAATCCAGGATTTATATCCAATGTAATAACTTTATATTCAACCATATTATTTAAGTCCTTCTTCAAATGCTTTTAATTGAGCGATGTCTTCTTGAGAAACTGAAGATTTAATTGAACCCTCTACTCTTTGAACATCGTCCATTCCAATTGTTTGTTCTTCACCTTTTGCAAGCGAATCTTTAATAGCACTCATCTTAAGTTTTTCACAAAATTCTTTTATATCAGCACCATTAAATCCTTCAGTAATCCTTGCTAAATAATCAAAATCTAAATCTTCAGCAGTTGGTAATTTTGAAAGTTGAAGTTCAAATAATTTCTTTCTAGCAATTTCATCAGGTAATGGAATGTAGATTTTTTCATCAAAACGACCAGGTCTCATAAAAGCAGAGTCAATGGCCCAAGGTTTATTTGTTGCTGCAATTACCATGATTGTTGATTTTATTTTAGAAGCACCAACGCCTTGCATTTCAGCTAAAATTTCTGGAACTAAATCATTATTTCCGTTATTTCCATCATCGGTTCTTTTGGCTCCAATAGCTTCAAATTCATCAAAGAAAATAATAGCTCTTTCAGCTTTTCTTGCTTTAGCAAAAACGTTTTTAATATTTTGTTCTGACTCTCCATACCATTTTGATTTAATATCAGAACATTTTATAGAAATAAATAATGCATTAAGCTCATTTGATGCTGCTTCAGCAAACATTGTTTTTCCAGTGCCTGGCAATCCATAAAGTAAGATACCACCACCGGCCTTTTTGCCGAACTTTTCAAAAAGTTCAGGATGTTCAAATGGCAAAATAACTTTTTCCTTAAACGCTTCTTTAGCCATATCCAATCCGGCAATACTATCAAATGTTATTTTTCCTTTATTTGAAGATTCAGATTTTTTTACTGCCTTAGGTTTTGAAGCTGTTCCATCAGTTTCATTTTGCCCTGACATGATTAAATGAACTAACCCATATTTATTTAAGTTAGAAAAACCTTTTATTTCATTATCTCTACAATAATCTTTCAAATCGCTAATTGGAAATAACATAAGTTTTTCTTCATCATTGATATAGTCTTCAACATTCTCGAAACTTGGATCAAAAGCATCAGTTTCATCATTGTTTCCACTAATTGAATTGTTGAAAGCATATGATCCGCCACCGCCAAATGATGCCTCTTCGATAATAAATTTTATTAAATGAGCTAAAAGACCAACTAATACAACAGCAACTGTTCCACCAACAACAATTAATACTGGAACCCAATTAGATGAGATTGTTCCCCACAATGAAATGATAACAGTTGGTAGCAAAATAAAAGCTATATAGAAATGGTCTGCAATAAACTCAAACGTATCTTCTAGATCTAAATCTTCAAC
Organism: uncultured Bacillota bacterium; assembly: GCA_937876465.1. Classification (GTDB taxonomy): domain Bacteria; phylum Bacillota_I; class Bacilli_A; order RFN20; family CAG-826; genus Fiminaster. The sequence continues at coordinate 61,150 of CALEHV010000002.1, forward strand.
TATCATCAAAATCACATAAGCAAGAACCAAAACTGAAGCAACAACAATTGTAGCAATCCACCATGGCTGATAGGTATCCCATACATTTAAATAATCTGCGTACCAACTTTCAAAAACTATTTTGTTGATATTCCCATCAGCGTAAAAATGGCAATTGAAATTGAGCGTTTGTCCATTTTTTACTTCAACATCATATTTTAATTGTTTTGTTTCAGTTTTTGTTTCGTTGTAATAATAATCAAAAGTTACATGGATTTGCGAAATAGAGTAAATTGTGTCGTTTTGAATATAAGACTGCCATTTAACTAAAGTTTTATTTTCGCTCGCATCATAAGTGCAAGAATAAGTTAAATTAGTACCTGTTCCTAAATAGGATTCTGTTTTATTTGTAGATTGACATGCTGTTAATGAGAAAAAACCAAGGCAAAGCGTAAAGCCTAATAAAAGTTTCTTTAAGAAAGATTTAAATTTATTTGTTGGTTTGTTAAGAGTTGTTTCCATTAACTGTTGCTTTCAATTTAATAAATTTTATCACATTTATAGATTTTTATATAAATATTTATTTAAAAATTTGAATTCAATAAAAAAAGACCTAGCAGAACAATTGTGCTCCACTAGGTCAAGAATTATGAATTTTTAAGTAGGTTTATCGAGGATTCGATTTGGTTTGTTATCCAATTATTCAAATCTCCAAAATTGTTAGTTATGTAATCTTTTACTTCAGTTGTTAGCTGAGAAAGAACTGTGTCTTTAGCTTTATTTAACGCAACTAACTGTGCATCTTTGTTGAAAGAACCACTATTCTTTAGTGATTCAACATAGGTTTGGAATGTGGCTCTTACAGCATCAACAACTATTGTAGTCGCTTGCTTTAGAAGAGCGTTCCCTTTTGTGTCTTTAACTTTGCTATCAATAAGTGAGCAAAGTTTAGTTCCGACAAAAGATAACAAAGTTAAAATTGCAGCTGAGAGAACTGAAACTAAAACATTTACAAATATTTGACTCATTTTTTATCACCTCCATTGGTTTTATGAATCGATTTATTTTTAATGTGGTCTTCAAGGGTTGTTTCAACCTTTACCACTCTTTCAGAAAGGGAAGCATAATTTTGCTCCAGTTTATCCATAGATTTTTCAATCCTATCGATACTTGATTTGATGTAGCCAACATCGGAAATTAGAACACCTTCGTTCTTGCCTTCCTGTTTGTGGTCGCCACGATCATTTCTTCTAAATGCTAAATAAGCAAATAAAATGGATGAGAATGTCCCACCCACTGAAATGATTGTAAGAATAATGTCTAATGAACTCATTGTTGCTCCTCCTTTAGAACTGATTCTAAGTAGTTAATAATTTCTTTGAAATTAAACATGTGTTTTTCAATATTTGCATTTCTAATTTTGTAATCGATGATGTTTTCTTTATCTTCTTCACTTAAAAAAGCTTCAAATTTACCAGTTTCCTTATAATGAGAAACTAATGAGCGAAGTCTATAAAGGTGATAAAGAAGTTTTGGATGCTGACCAATTTCTAGCCAAGTTTCAAAGTAATCAAGATTTTTCCTAAGCCAATATGGAAACACCTCAACCCAATTAACTGAAATTAGTTTATTGAAATCCGTTTTGAAATCATCAGCAACGTAAAGAATATGTTTTTCAACTGATACAACGTTATCTAGCCACATAACAAGAAAACCAGGATGCTTGCTTTTAAAGGTCAACGCTTCCTTAAAAGTATCTACTCCATAGATGAAATAATCAGCTCCATCTACTTTGTAGATATTGCATGAATCATAATCTTCTAAAATTGCTGTGTAATCTTTATCGCTATCAGGACCACTAGTTCCAAATAAATGAGAGCCACATTGATAAAGAGCTAGGACACGTTTCCCATTAATCCTATCTAATAACTCTGACATATTTTGGTTCCACCCCACTAACTGGCGATTCAATATAAAGACCTGAACCAGTAATTTGCATTGAAAAACGGTAATCATGCCCATCAAGGCGAGCTTCAGCAATTCCGCCAGAGCCACCAACTGTAGCAGCGCCAACCATAACTTCGCCTCCACCCCAACTAAAATAGATGATTCCATTGTTGGCTTTTAGAGATGTTATATCTTTAAAAAGATAGGTGTTGTTTGTTTTGGATGTATACCAAGATTGCCATAATGGTTCATATTTATTAGTACAAGAACTAGAAACTGCATTAGCTTTTTCGCTTGCTATCGTTTCAGAACTTTTAATAAAAGGAGCTTCATAACTTGTATCAAGCGTTAAAGAAGACGATGTCTTTTGATATCTAGCAATTGGAAGTTCATATAAAAGTCCGCCATTCATTAAATCTTGTTGAGTTAATGTTGGCCAAGATGAACCGTTTTCTCTTTTCTGCAAAGTGACTTCATTATTCGCTAGATCAAATGCCAAGAAAACATATCCATATGCCGAACCATCTAAAGATATGGCAATTTTAGTGCTTGCTTCCACAAATACTCTTCTTCCATATACTTGAGCATATCCAGAAGTAAAAGAAATATAGTTATTGCTTGTTGAAGGCGTGATTCCTCCAAGAATTCCAGTAACTCTTCCGTTTTGCTTATTAGCTAAAAAGTGATTTAAATCGGCATCTTGTTTACTAGTAACTGATGCACTATCAAACGTGATTTTAATAACTGACATGGTTATTTCCTCCTATCTAAAAGCTTTAATTTATCCGTTAAAGATATCCTTTTCTCACCAAGTGTGACATTAACGATATTGAAGGTACCTTTATAAGAAATTTTTGTAATCAAAGTCTCATAAGTCTTTGTAGGCGTGACAAACTCTATGAAGTCACCAACCGACAAATCATCTAAGGCTTTAACTTTGTTAATTGAAATAGCAAAATCAAAAGAAATGGAATGTTCCAAAGAAGAATCAATCAAATCTTTTGTTGCTTTAGTTAAAAGCGAATCATAGTCTTTATCGCTATAACTTTGATATTTAAATGAAACTGGAATAATCCTTTTAGCACTCGAGATAGTGGTTGAAATGGTTCCATCGCTTAAAAGGAAATAATTAATCGTGTTTCGATGTGACGTATTATCACTTTTCGGAACATAAATAACCTTGTTTAATGAATCATTATTTGAATCCTTAATAACCAGGTTTGAAATAGTTCCTAATGTGCTTTTAATCTTTGCACCCTTTTTAACAGATACAACTTTGACCTTTATTTTATAAAAGATTCCATTTTGTACTATTACTTCATAAGCTAAACGAATGCCATAGGTTTTAGAAAATTCCTCATTTAAATCAATGATGTTTTCAGTTGCATCAGCATCGTAGGTAACTGAGCCAGTTTTACTTGCTTCAACTTCAGTAATTAAGTAAGGAAGATTTTGTCTTGAATCTCCACTACTAATAAAGTTGCTGTTAATCAAATTAAGGAGGAAGTTTGAAATATTCCCACTAAATGAGCTAACTGGAACTTTGACATCAAACTTACTAAGGAAGTCTTTTGCAGTAACTTTAAGGGTTCCGTTATCCTCATCCTCAATTGAATTAATGATTCCGACATAGAAATAGTTCCTATCTTTAATCACTAAATAATCTCCGGCTCCAGCTTTTAAACTTTGTTTATTGACTGTAAATTTTGATTTTTGAGGAACTAAAGCATCAAGAATAATTTCAAAATCATCGCTTACATGAGCGTAATCTAAAACAGCAAGATTCCTCTCGCTTAAAAATATCAATTCCATAGTTCCTCCTAGTGAGCTACATATTCCTCACAAAAAGAAATATCGCAGGTACATCTTTCTCTCACGCCAGGATCAAAAAAGATTTCGCTAGTGCCAGGAGGGATAGTAAGGAAATTCTCTAAAGAGAAGTCTTGTTCTGAGTAAATATCAGTTTCAACCGTTCCCTGGATTTTCTTTATGTATTGGTTAGTTGGCTCAGCGTTAATTTCGATTGTTGGGCATTCGCGTTCATCAATTAAAAGTCTCATCGCACAAACTTGCCTTTCATTTTGCCTAACGATGACTCTTGGTTTATAAACGTTGCCCACAATGGTTATTTTTAAAGGAATATCCCTAGAGCAATTATTAGTTACAGTGACTTTCCCATTGAATGATGTTGCATATTCATAAGGGTATACATAAGTATAAGTTTTTCCTTCATCGGTTTGTTCTACTGAGATATGAGCGGACTTATTTACAAGCCAAAGTGATAAATAATCAACCTTAACTTCGGTTCTAAGAATGCCTACTTCTTTTTGAGTTTTAGAAGAGGAAACAATATTGACGTAGCAATACTTCTTCCCAGCATCAGTTTCATAGAAGAGTCGGAGCTCTTTACTTTTAGTAATATAGTCTCTCCAACGAGCAAAACCTAAATATCCATCAAAGAAAATTAGTGTTAGATCTAATTGTTTTTGAGGCATTTTTCTTTTAGTTTCAACAAATCTTCCATCGAATTCTTGATAGTCGATTTCAAACTCAAAACCTAAACCATCAAGTTCTTCAATGATGCAACCATGTGCATAATCAAAATAGAAGGTGCTACCAGATTCGTTAACTATATATAGTTTTCTTCTCATTAGTAAGCACCTCCTAAAGCAGCATTAATTGAATCGATATCCACATCTCCACTTGTGTTGATTGTGACATTGTTGGTTGTTTTTGAATAATCGGCATTGTTATTTGTGGTTGAATTACTCTTAACAACGTTTTCTTCTGAAAATTCACCACCACCGAACATTTTCTCGATTAACTTAATAATCCATCCAACCGTATGGTCAAGAATCCATTTAATTGCATTAATGATTCCTGTAAGCAAATCAAGGATTGGTTTTAAGATAGCAAACAAGACTTGTAGTACTGGAAGAATTACTGCTTTTATAACGTTTCCAATAATTGTAAGGATTGGAGAAATTGCTTCAATAATCTCAAAAATCACAGACAAAATATCCATGATTGGCATTAAGAATATTTCAATTAAAGGCAATAAAATCTCGAAGAGTTCTGCGATAACTTCAATGATTCCAGAAATAAATTCGATAAGTGGCTCGATTATTGCTAGAATAATTTCTAAAATTGGGGTAAGGATATCTATTAAGATATCTAATAAAGTAGTAACAACATTAATCACTGAACCCAATATCTCAACTATTACGTTAATAATTTCAATAACAATTGGTAGGATTCCTTCGATAAGTTCAACCACTACTTCAATGATTTGAACTACTAACTTAATTACAAGTTCCACAACCTTTGCTATGACTTGAAGAATCTTCGCGATTAATTGAGTAACTGGAATTAAAATCGCTGTTAACATTTCAAGAATTCTAGTGATTGGTTCTATTAGTTTTTCGAGAAGTTTAACAACCTCATCTAAGGCCAACATCACTACATCTAGAACACCATCTATGATTTCAACTAAAACATCGATTATTTGGTTAATAACGTTCATTAGAACATCGAGAATTGGTTTTAATTTTTCAATAATTTTTCCAACCAACTCCATTAATTTATCAATGAGCTGTTGAATGATATCAAAAATTCTTTTTAGCAAGGCTCTAAAATTCTCATTTTGTAAAAGCAAAGCAGCAATAATTGCAATTATAAGAGCCCAAGGCCCTGCTTTTGCGACTGCACCTAAAATTTTAGTTGCGCCACCTACAGCTCCAATGGCTTCTTTTAATTTCCCTAAACCTATAATTGCTTTAGCAACAATTGTTATTATTGGTCCAGCAGAAACTAAAACTGCCCCAACTACAGCAATAATCTTCTTTAATCCACTAGACATATCTTTCCACTTTTGGATTAATTCCTTAAGTTTTGGAATGACCGTATCTTTTAGATAATTAACTATTTTTGTAATTGTAGGAGCAAGCGCTGTTGCAAGTTCAGTTTTTAATGAAAGAAATGCTTGTTTTAAAGAATAAATTTCGTTCCCTAATGCACCTGTAATTTCAGCTGATTCTTCAGAAACAATTCCAACTTCTTCAGCTTCTTTCATCCATGCTTCAAGTTCATCCTCGCTAGCAGCCAAAACTGGAGAAAGGTAAGTTCCCAATTTATCTCCGAAAAACTGATTTGCTAAAGCAGTTCTCGTTGATGCATCACCAACTTGAGAGATTGCATTTCTAATTTTTTTGAATGCTGCTTCGGCATCAAGCCCAGCGAGGTCATCCATTGTTAAACCAATTTTGCTTAATTCCTCGGAGACATCTTCTCCACTGGCAATTTGACCTAACAATGTATTTATTTTTTGGAAAGCTTTATCCAAGTATTCGGTTTCACTACCTAGTTGTTTAGCAGCGTATTCCCATTTTTGTAAAACTTCCAAACCTACTCCTAGTTGCTTTGCAGTATCTGACATTTGGTTAACCGTCTCACTAGTTTTAATAGTTAATGCAGTTAATGCTGTTGCAGCTGCAATTGCAGGAGCAGTTATATATTTAGTTAAAGAAGAACCAATCTTTGATAAGGCATTAACATTCACCTTACTTAAATTGGATATTTTACCTTCGGTGTTTTTAAGTTCATTATTTAGTTTAGATACTTCAGCTTCAGTATACTGAACTGAGCGTTGCATCTTCTTGAATTCTTGTTCAGAAATTGAGCCAACTTTGACTCCTTCTTTAGCAAGTTCAAGTTGTCTTTTTTGTTCTTCTAACTTCTTTTTGGTTATTTCAAGAGTGTTATTTAAAGCATCTTGTTTTTGTTTCCAAAGTTCAATATTAGAAGGATCATATTTAAGCTTTTGATTTATGGCTGATAAATCGCGTTGTTGTTCTTTAAGTTCGGAGTTGAGGGATTTGATAGAAGTTTCTAGTTCAGTTGTATCAAGTCCGAGCTTAATATTTAGTCCTTTAATAGCTTCTGCCATACCCTCACCTCCTAGCCTATAAATGCATCAATATCTGCTTGCGTAGCAGTACGGCTTCCACCTTCTTCGGAATAGATTCTTCTTTGCAAGGAGACTATGTCTAAGTAAGTGGAAACATCAAAAAATACCGCATCACGAATCGGTATTCCTAATTGAGCCAAATTGAAAATTATATTTGCCGTGATGTTCTCATTTGGCTTTATTGTTTTGGGCCAACATCGGTCCCGTTGCTATTCTTTTTAATGTCACCTAAAAGCTCACCGATTACATTACCAACATTAGTTAATTCATCGATGTTTGTAAGAACACTAAAATCGAATGATTGTAAGAAATGATCATAGGAATCATCATAGAAAGGTTTGTGTAAGATATAGACTAATCTAAATAATACATCGATGAATTTACCGACATCATCTTTATTTTGGTCTAATTCTTTTTCTAATTTTTGAACATCATCAAAGAGTTCAGTTCCGAAAACATTTCTATAAGAAATAATAGTAAAAAGGGAAGAAGCAAGTCGCATCTCCTTCCCATTAAATTTAACTGTACGTTCCATTGCTAAATCTCCTAGTCATTTGAACCAGAATTTGGAGTTGGAATAACTGGAACTGTTGGTGCAGTTGTTAAGAAGTTAGTGTAGTTACTATCTCCTTTAGCTGAAACACAGTTTGTTACCAAATCATCACCAACTTCGATTGGTCTTGCAGTGATTGTTAATGAAACGCTATTAGCTTCAATTGAGTCAGCTTTTGATTTTGTGGCTTCAGCAATTGGCGTGACATTACATAAGTAATACCATACACGTCTTGCTTTATAATCGCCTTGGAATTCAAAGCCAAGAGCAAAGGTTACAACTGGTGCATTAGCAATTTCTACTAAGTTGCCGTTAGCAAGTGTTTTATAACCTAAAATATCTTTTTTGAAACTATCAGGAATTTCAGTAAATTTAAGTGTTAATGTTCTACCAGCGTTTTGAATTAGGGATGCATACAAAGTATCATCTGCATAAACATTAGTAGATCCACCTACTACTTCACTTGAAAACTCTTGAGCTCCAGGAAGAGCAACTGGAGTAGCAAAGCTCCATGCTCCACTGGTATTAATTGATGCGATTGAATAATGGACATTTCTTAATCCAAATGTAATTTTATTTTGTGGCATATTTTAAATCCTCCAGCCTAATTTCATAAACTCTATTAATAGAGCCATCCGAGTTTTTGAACTCAGAAAGTAAAGAAAAGATGTAGTCTTTATCGAGCAATGCTTTTTCAAGTTTCTCTTCTAAAACTTCATCCTTCTTTTTTGTTATTAATGTAATTTGAACCGTCCTCAAATAGTAGACAGGTTTATCATCAGCAAACTCTGGTGGTCGCTTTGATAATTCTTGATAAACAATAAAAGGTGGCTCACTATTTTGCTCATTGTCATAATCCAAATGGGCATAAACAACAGTTGGTAATACGGTAAGTAAAACCTGTCTTAGTTTCTTTAGCATCATCCACCTCCATTAATTATCCTTTTCATATCTTCAAGCATTTTAGGAGTAAACTCCTCATAAGCAGGTCTTAAAAAGGGTCTTGCAGATACAAGTTTTCCACTTCTATGCTTGAATCCAAGTTCAACTAAATGAACAATTGAACCCTTAGTTTTGGAATAAATAACAATAGTCGCATTTACACCTTCGCCATAAGTTTCTTTTATAAAAGAATCGCCCAGGTGCTCTTTAGAATAAGGAGATCTAGGTGCTTTTTCTTTTATGTAATCTAGTATTTGGTCGGCAGTTTGATTCAACTTTTCAACTATCGCGTTTGCTACATCAGTTGAATAAGAATTAACCGCCTTTACAATTTCACTAGATAAAGCATCAATAGTTATAGATTCCATCCCTCAATGTCCTCCTTATGAATCTGAGTTTCTGAAACATAAAGTTCCATCCATGTTCCATTTAAATATGTTCTTTCTACTTTGTAGATTACATCTTCACTTGGCACATACATATACTTACTTTTGTCATAGAGGAAACATTGAATTGAGACTTTAAAATCTAGTGCTACTTTGCTTTCTTTCGATGAATAGAATTCCTTAGAAGTGATGGAACTAGTCATTCCCACCACTCCTTTGGAGCCAACCAACCGTAAGACTTGGTTGCCCAAATCATCAGCAGTTGTTTTAACGCGTAATAGGAATAAAGAGATGTTGCCGGAATTAGGGAAAGCTATCATGAAGGCGAACCTCCATTATCTTTAACAGTATGCAAGCATAACTGCTTAAGAAGTAAATCAAAACTCTTAGGGAGTTCTTTAACTTGCCCATTGTTATTAAATCCAAAATTAGTCTTCACGTATATAGTAATCAAAGCTTGTACCAATGAATCATCATCGCCTTCAGCGGTTTCACGAGGAACTCCAGCACTGACCAAGAGCTGGCGGCACGAGGCAATATGAAGGTTGATTTCATCATCGGCATAGTGTTCTGATTCAGGGATAAGCAGAGCTTTTTTCATCATCTCCAACATGTTTTCGGACTGCATTTTAGACACCTCCTCATCTATTAATTCCATCTAGATTTCTTCCTACTAGATAACCGAAGGAACCCACCAACTAAAAAGCTAGTGGGTATTCCCTCGCGTTTTGACCTTGATTAGTCTTCGTCTTCTTCAGGGGTTTCATTGTTGCCACCATTACCATTCTCAGGTTCTGGTTCAGCAGCTTTTTTAACTCTTAAGAAGCCTTTGTATCCGACTACGTTACCACCAGTAAATACGGATGCTTTGTAGCAGATAATACCATCTTTAAATTTGTAATCAGTTGATTTTGAAATTTCAACACTACTGAAGATAGGTACTTCGTAGTTGGCTAATGGACCATAAGCGATACCATATTCACCAGCTTCAGTTCCGCTCGCTGAGATGGCTTTGCAGTGAGAGGAAATAATGAATGGAATACCATCGATTGTATGAGCTTTATAGTCAATTGTATGAACCTTACGGCCTTCGTTAGTTCTTAAACCAGCAAATGCACGTAAGTCATTTTTATTGAGAACAAGGACACAACCACCTTCGACTTCTTCATCTCCGCCATAGGCGTAAACAATGGAATCGAGTGTGTTTTCATCGATTTCAGAAATCTCTAAATCAGTAGCTTCTTCTAAGGCTTCACAATTTGCACTAAAGATACCTTTGAAAGTATTTGTGGTTCCTGCACCTCTTAAGATTTGCTCAGAGATTTTCTTTCTTAAAGCGATATTGATTCCTTTGAGAACTTCTTCGGAATAATTGGCTGCTGGGAGTTTTTCTAACTCTTCAGTGATTTCTGCATAAGCAGTAACCTTAACTTTGGAGATAGTTAAATAACCGAATGTTGGCTCAGCTGTTGTATAAGCATTACCTTCAGTTGTTAAACCACCAGTGCCGTGTGATTTTACGAATGATTTCTTATAGGTTTCGCCACCCTTTAAATTAACAGTGTGAACTTGATCCACGATTGTAGATACTTCACGGAATGGGTAAGGTGAGATTTTGTCATCTACATGTTGAGGAAGTAAAACTCCATCAGCAGTGACAGTGACTGTTCTACCTTCTTTTAATGCCTTACCTCTTTCTTCTAAATCAGCAAGTGCTTCATTAGATTTGGTTTCAATGACTTGTTCAGGTTCGAATTTGCCTCTCATAGCGAGTTTCTTTTCGATTGATTTGCGTTCAGCAACTAAGTCATCGGTTTCCTTATCGAATGCTTCTAACTTTGAAACATCGGATTCGGAGTCAACTAAGCCCCTAATTTCTTCAAGGCGGGCTTTAATTTCCTTTAAACGTAATTCTAAATTCATAAGAATTTGTTCCTCCTAAATTTTAGTTTTTATGTTGATTCGCTTAAGAATCACAGTTCTTCTCTCTAAGTTCTCTGCATCATCCAATGCCTTTAGTTCTGCATCCGCAATTTCTAAAGAACGAGCACTCGCTTGGATAGAAGTTTGGTCATAGGCCGGCAAGTCCACGACAGATACGTCAAAGAGTCTATCAATTGCCGTGATAGTTCTTTTTGGCACCTTTCCGCTTTTATCCCAACTTTGAGCTTTCACTGTGAAAGCAAACGACATCTTGTCTAATAAACCAGCTTCAATAGATTTGTAGATATCTCTATTGCTGGTCGTGTCAATGAGTTCAGCATGGATTTTTAATCCTTTTTCATCGACTTCTAATTTAAGAGAACCGTTCCTGGTTCTGGCTAAAATAAGAACGTTGTCTGTATGGTTATATTTGAATGGTACATCTTTGATGTTTGCTTCTTTTAAAGCGTTCTTATCAATAGATTCTAAAAAGCCATGCTCTTCAGTACCGATAAGAGTTTCTTCATCGAATACTATCGCATAGCCTTCCACTACCATTTTTTGTTCGTTTTCATCATCTTTTCTAAGTTCGAGAGATGAGAATCTTGTTTCTTTATTTGCCATCGTTAATTTCCTCCTTTGATTTAGAATTTTTAGAAAATTTATCGAGTTGATATTCACTAGCTTTATCAGCATCAACATAGTTGAGCGATTGTAGTCTCTTGCTGCCACCCTCGATTGGTTCAAAGCCTAAAAGTGCTCTTGATTCATTGAGTGAAAGAATGCCTAAACCCATAAGCTTTTCTATCGCCCCAACCTTGGTGTTCCAGCTAGCGTACTGAAGGCGTTCTGAATAAAAGATGATTTGTTCACCTTTTTCTAACTGCCCACGTGTCAATAATGCTTTCGAGAAAGCTTCAGAAAGAGATATCGCTATCCCTTCAATGACGCTTTCATAGAATGCGTTATATTCGTTTTCATCGTATTTGTTGTCATAGATCGATTCACTAACACCAAAGTATGAGATGATCTTCTTTTGCAAAAACGAGAGTGTCGTTGAATCCACTAACTTTGGGTCGGTGGACAAAGGAACGTAATCACTTTTTAGATCAACCGGAACAATGGAAGAACCACCACCATTCATTGATTCCTTTAATGCTTCATCGAACTCCTTCTTTTGAGCAGCTTTGTCTTTATCGGAAAGGATGCCATTGATTTTAAGAAGTCCCTTAATTTGGAATGATGTTCTGACAGCGTTATCTAAACCCTGTAAGACTGAATCGTTAATCTTTATTGTTTTAAGCAAAGCATCATGATCTGCTATTGCACCGTTCCCACCAAACACATCATTGATTCCGAAGAACCTTCTAAGATGGATAATCGAATCATATGGAAGTGTGTATGGTTTTTTGTCCGTAAAATAAAAGCGGAAATATAAACTTCCACTTTCATCTTTTAAAGCTTCGACGTTGCTAGGCTTTATCGGCCACAACGCCACAAGTTCATATGTTAACGGATCGTATTCAGGATAAATGAATGCGTTGTTATTTAAATAAAGCAAGGTGATGACCCTGTAAATGAAATCAAACGGAGTCATCAAGTAATTTGGTTGATACTTTAGTAAATACGCAATTGAACCACTTTTCTCTTGAACAGTCTCGTTGTTTTCAGTTTTAACGTATCTTGGTTTAAGCTTTGCTGAATGAGTAGCAATTCTATCAATACACACCTTAACAACATCTGAAGCATTGATGTTATCTCCGAAGTCAGAAAATATGTTTAAGGTCGATTTGAATAACCTAGTGTCATAATCAATAGGAGCCACTACTTTTTTCTTTCTTTGAAATATGTCAAATAAGCCCATAAGCGCCTCCTAATTAATCATGTTTTCATAGTCATTCTTGTATCGATTTAAAACTGCATAGCTAATTATCAAAGCTACACAGCCATCGATTCTTTTTAGCTTGCTATTTAATTTGCTAGGTTGGATGTTTCCGTTAACATCTAACTTGGCTTGGGTGTTAGCAAAGCACCACTTCAATATTGGGTTATTGTTATAAACAACAAGTTTGTTTCTTAAATCACCCTCAAGTTGTTTCATTGGTTCGCTTAAGGAATATACTCCTTGGCGGACTTTTTCCATTGTGAAGCCTGCATCTTCCATCTCTTTAACCCAGTATTGAGAATTCCACGGATCGTATCCGACCCATAATGGGCGAATTTCCAATTCCCTAGTCATCTTAAGGAACCATTGAGTGACTAAAGAGAAGTCATTTTGGTTTCCTTCAGTTAATGTGATGTAGCCTTTTTTAATCCAAAGGTCGTAGGGAATTTTGTCAATTTCAACTCTCGTTTGGACTAATTCACTTGGCATAAAGAAATGCGGAATTACATATTTCTTACCGTTTTTGATAAGAAGCAAAACCGCTGCAGTTAAGTCAGTAGTACTTGAAAGGTCGACACCTCCAATGGCGTAACTGTCTGATAAATCCGAGATATCATATTTCTCTTCATTGTTTAATTCATCAAAGGTTAGCCATGAACCGGATTCAACTTGTTTAATATTAAAATCCTTACAAAGCATGGTTACTTTTGTAGCCATATCATTTTTGGCTTTATTCATGATGTCATATAAATACGATTCTTTCTTAATGGTCCCAAGAGAAGGATTTGATTTCATCCAACTTGAAGGATCTTGAAAGATCTCATCAACAGAATCCTGTGTATAGAGCCAAGGTAGGATTTTTTCGTCTTCGATTTCGCCTTTTATCATTTTCCTGACATAGGCGAGTTTATTATCTAAGAAACCTCCGACAGTTGTTCCTTCGGTTGTGATGATGAAAATCAAAGGTTCTTGTTTAGTTGACTGACTTTGCTTAATCGCATTATAAACTTTGTCATCCGTCATCTCGTGAACCTCATCAATGCATCCAACCTCAATGTTATAACCGTCTTTGTTTCTGGATTGAGCAGATAGTTTTTTGATTTTGTTTTTGTTCTTTGGCGAATAGATATAGAAAATGTTCTTTTTGGAACGCTTCTCGTTTCTTAGAGCTTTGCTCTGCTCACGCATATTGTTTATCTCTTCAAACAAGATAGAAGCCTGCTCGTTTGTGTTAGAGGCACAAACTATATCAGTTCCACCTTTTGATAAGAAGAATTCAGCAATGTCGATCGCGGAGATTAAGCTTGTCTTTCCGTTTTTTCTTGCGATGAGTAATAAGGCTTCGTTAAACCTTCTAAGACCAGTGTCTTGATATTTGAAACCATATGCAGCTTCAATGAATGCCTTCTCCCACAATTCCAAGATAAACGGAAGACCATTGAATGGGGATTTTGTGTGCTTGCAGAACTTCTCTATAAACTCGATTCTGATTTGCCCAGGTTTTTCATCATAGATGTAACGCGGATTATTCAAATCGGATTTTAGACGTTTTAAGACGCTTTTTAATTCTTCCCCAGCAATTATTCGCCCAGACTCAATTTCGTCTATATACGATAGTAAAAAGCTCATTTTTAAGTACTTCCACTATCTTCTTGTGTCTCGACTTTAATCGGAATCTCATGATAATGCTTAATATCATCCTTTTTCCCAAATATAAGTCTTCGACCAATAATAAGCCCATCGGTCACGGATTGAATCACGTAACCGGGTGAGGCTATTAAGATTTGTTTGTTGTTTTCAGTTATAAGTTCCATTAGCCGTTCTCCTTAACCCTTGAGAAGGTTCTGTTTGTTCCTGTTCCGGTTGTGCTATAGGTTTTGAACTTGATAGCGGATGCTTCACCACTAGCTAAAGTGATAACGCATGTGTCATTTTCTTTGGAACCTAATTCGCAAAGTCTATAAGCACCCCATTGAGATTCGTTATAGTCAGAGCCAAATACCAATTTGAATGTTGTCTCGGTAAGATACTCATAGTTGAAGGATGCGGTCGAACTTCCGTTGGTTATTGTTCCTACTCCGTTATCAAAGCTTATATCCATCGATACAGTGCTGTTTTCGTAATGGAAGGAAGCACCATTGAGAATATCATCGCCTCCAATTTCACCGATTGACCAGTTTTTGGAAGTTGCGATTTCTATATCTCCCACATCAAGTCTATCGATTACTATTTTGTGTAGAGAGATTGTTTTGCTTGCAGATCCTGTTAAATCCTTAAGGGCTCTAAACATAGCGATGACTGTTTCTCTTGTTAAGTTTGTTAAGTTTCCAAAGTTAGCGGAAACATTGAAATTACTTTGTAAGATAATCTTGCTGATTAACGGACATTCTTCGATTGCGTTTTGTGGAATAGGAGAATTGATCGTATTTGGTAACCAGAGTTCTTCTAGTAATGGACATGCCTTGATAACAGCAGTACCACCACTAAAACCTTGAAGCCTATCTGGTAATTGAAGGTACTTTAAATTTGGGATGTTCCAGAAAGCATAACTTGTAATGCTTCTTAGATTTGAGTTTGCCTCAAACGTTACTCTTTCACATCCACAGTATGAAAGGTTGTAATTTCCCCATGAGCTTAACGAAGCTGGGAATTTAATGTTCCCTAGATTTGGAATTCTGTAGAGAGCATTGGCTTCTAAAGTCGTTAGTCTACTTCCAGGCTCAAATGTTATTTGACTGCATCCGCTGCTATAAAAAGCATGTTGCCTTATTGTCGTAACGGTATAAGGAACATTTACAGTGAAGTTGTTTTGAGCTTCAGATAGGAAATTGGCACAGATGAATGTAACTCCACTAGGAATTTCAAAATGGTCAAAGCTGCCTTCTACAAGTTCGGTAAGAAGTGTGAATTCTTCTGAACTATGAATGATTCCAAGATTGCCTTTGCAGACATCGCAAACCAAAGGTTCGGAAGCGTATATGTAATTTGCTGTAATGGTTGAATCGCTATTCGCCACTTCATCGCAGGCAACAAAGCTCATCTCCCATCTACCTTCATATGCAGTTATCGCTTTAGGAATCTCGAATTGATTGTCATGGACCCTATATAGATAAGCAGCTAATTTATGAGAGAACTTCAAATAGTGATAAGTTGAGTCGATATCAGCGTCAACATCAAATATGAGTTTTACCCTTTTGGATTCCCTATAAACAGAAAGTTCGAGAGGAAGTACTTCGGTTTCTAATTTGCCGTTCTTATTGACGTGAATGTTTATGTTAAAAGACATCTTAATTTCCTCCGTTAATTTTATTAATAAATTCATCAAACTCATCACTATCATCGTCAGGGTTTTCCTTTCCAATGATCGAGTTGAGTGTTTTGATGATTGTTTGATATGTCCCTAAAGATTGGAGAAATGTTTTATACGCAAGAGAAACAATGTACTGTCCCTTCACAACGCTTATGCATCCATTCCTTCTTATTTCTTCTTCAAGGCTATCTAGTTCAACCTTTAAAAAAGCTGCTTTCTTGAGCAGCTCATCAACAAGGTTTCTTTTTGTCTCATCGACATCCTTGAATAACTCGAGGAGACGTTCGTACTCAATTTTGGTTTTACCATTCATCGATTCTCCTCCGT
>CALEHV010000003.1 GCA_937876465.1 uncultured Bacillota bacterium
CAAAAGCCTCATCTTTTAATGTTTAATTTAATTAATCTTCAGATTCATCAGCGCCATCGTCTTCAACAGCTTCTTTGTTATCGAGAATTTCTTGTACATAATCTTTCTCAACAACTTCGCCTTTGACTAAGTCGCCGCTTGCCATTGCTTCAGCAATTAAATCTTTTGCACGTCTTAAGCTGAGATCGGATTTAACTTTGAATGCAAATGGAATTTCTTGATAGATTGCTTTATGACCAACATTGTTGAATGGAATTGTGCTTCCTTCATATTTTGCTGGATCAATAGCTAAATAAAGTTTTAATCCTTTACCAGCAATAACCATTTTTACATATGTCTTTGTGTGTAATCTAAATGTATCACCAGAATTTGAAATACGTGATTTCACACCATAAGCCATAATTTCGGCTTTTAATTCGTTAAAATGATTACGTTGTTCTTCTGAAATCATGCCTAAACGTTCTGTAAATGAAATACGAACGATTTTAGCTTTTGGTTCTTCGACCGGTGCTGGCTCTGGTTCAGCAACTGGTTCTGGTTGAGGAGCTGGCTCTTCGATTGGCTCAGGTTCAGCAACTGGTTCAGCAACTGGTGCTGGTTCTGGTTCAGCAACTGGCTCTGGTTCAGCAACTGGTTCTTCAACTGGTGCTGGTTCTTCTTCGACGATTGGTTCTTCTTCGACTGGTTGGAATAATCTTTCTAATTCTTCACGGAAGATCATACGAACATCTTCAGCTTTTAGAATATTAGCTTTTTCGATTTCTTCTTTAACCATTTCACGAACTTCATCGCGAGTTATTCCTTTTTCTTCTTTAGCTGGAGCAACATTGTTGTTACCAAAATATTGATTGATAACGACTGTTGATGCAGCTGGAATTGAAGAAACTTGAGCGGGTGCTGGTTGTGGAGCTGGGTCTTCTTCATTTTCTTCAACTGGTGCTGGTTCTTCTTCGACTGGAAGAGCTTCTGCTTCAGATTCTTCATCGCCAATCATTTCACGTAATTCGTCGGTCGGTGTTAATTCTTCTTCTTCGAAGTTATCATCTTTTGATTCGCCAACAGCATATTCTTTTGTAATTCTTCTAGGAGCAGCCATATCAACAAATGATGTAATGACAACTAAGAAGTAAACTAATGCTGCAAAAGCAGCGCTAGCAATACCTGTAATAGCTAAGATAACTGGGAATCCTTCTTTTGCGAATTCGCCGAATGATTTTGCACATAAGAGACCAATTAAATTTGTGTGTTCATTTGCAACAAGAAGAGGTGCAAAGAATGCGCCGTATTTTTCTGTTACATCGAATCCTTCGTGTGCACCATACATTGGATTGAAATAATAGATATCAGCAATAATAAATGCAACTGCGACTGCAATTAAGCATAAAAAGAATGCAATTAATGATTTAGCTTTCTTCTTAGCAATAATAACAATTAACCAAACAAGGAATAAAATTGCGGCAACTGCAAGTAATCCTAAGTAAATGTAGTTTGTAACTGGTGCGCCCATGAGATTTGCAAAATCAAATCTTGATCCAAAGTTTTCGAAACAGCGCATCAACAATGTATCAAAAGCAATACCATTTCCGCTTGCGTCTTTAATAAACAAAGCAGGAATAAACATTACTAATGCACTTACAGCTGCAAATACTAGCGAAAGAACCATTAATGTTTTAACTGATTTTTTCATAAAAACTCCTTTCAATAAACTGATAAAAACATTTTATATCAAAAAATATAAAATAAAAACAAAAATGTAAAAATTATATAGGAATTGCAAAGATTTTAAAGTGCAAAACCTAAATATTTTCACTACATTTAGTTAATTTTACTAGTTTAACGTTTAATATATCTTCTAAATGGAAAATAACGGAAAACTTTCTTTTTATAGTCTTTGTATAGAGGATATTTGCCTGAAGAGATGTTTTCTGCAAGAGTTGAGCTTCCCAAGAATAAAAGAATTAACAACACCGCTCCAGCAAGCGACCAATTTACAACACCTACTCCTGCAGCAATAGAGAAAATATACACACCAACCCAAGTTAATTGTTCGCCAACATAATTCGGGTGTCTTGAATAATTCCATAAGCCAGTTGTGTTAAATCCAAGTTTGTATGGATCTGGTAATTCTTCTAACTTTTTACCTTCTTTAATCATTTTCCATTTAGTTTCTTGGAACTTCCACTGTTGTTCATCGGCAATTAATTCATATGTTATAGCTCCAAATGTTACAACGATTGCAACAATATCAAGCCAATTAAACAAAGCTTCCGAATCCATCAACGCTAATGCAGGCAAACAAGTTAATAGAACAATTACATTCTGATAAATAGAAATAAAGAAGAAATTAAATAATGAATAAAGCCACTTGTGTTCTTTAAAAACCTTAAAGTTTCTAACTACTTGCCATCTATAATCTTCTTTTCCAGTCCAAAACTTGATACTGTAAGCGCCTTTTCGGCCAAAGTTAATAGTTAAACGAACTCCCCAATAAGTAACAAGAATAGCAATAATTATTAATCGAATTTTAAAACCACCCATTCCTGCAATAATCCAAACATAAGCGATTGGCAAGATTGACCACAGCTTATCCATTTGAGAATTGTTACGTGTAATTTCACCCACAATAAAACAAAATAATGCACTACAAGCACACACAATTGCTAGAACTAATAATGTTGATAATTGATTACTAGAAAAGTTGAACCATGCAAAAATTGGCATCTCAGGAATATTCATATTTTTTACCTCATTTTTATTATAC
>CALEHV010000004.1 GCA_937876465.1 uncultured Bacillota bacterium
GATACTGAATCCATTAGGATTCTTGAGTAGGAATCTCCCATCTTCAAAACAATTATTTGTTTAAGTGGGAGTAGTTCAATTAATATCAGTTCTTTTAAAACTAATAAATCCTAAGAGTAAGTTTACTCCAATTAAGGCAACAAATATTCCTAAACTAAAGAACATTTGTGGTCCAGTTAAATCTCTCATTACTGTAACTCCGTAGAATGGAACTAAATAGATTATATCTGGTAAAGGCTCTCCACCAGATTGAGCAATTACTGATTGAATTACAGGAATTACAGTCATAGATACAACACCAATAATTAAATCGGTCAAAACGACGAAAGGAATTGATGCTGCATTTTTCATTAATGTTGTTAATAAAATAACAAATGTTGAAATGAAAACATATCCTAATAAACCTGAGAAGAGATACCAAAGTACTCTTTCCGCTTTTAATTCTGACCAAATGTTAAACATTAATTGTCCAAACAACATATAGCTGACAAAACTAAGTAATGATAAGAAAAGAATTAAACATGCAGTCGAAATCAAATAGGATAAATAAATCTTGCTCTTAGATTGCCCACAAATAACTTTATTTCTTGTCATTCCACTTGAAAAATCTGAGCCTGTAAGAATTGCACCAAATGTTGGAACCATTAAACCCGTGATAAGCATTGGAGATAATGCAAAATCAATTAATTGAGTTATAACCATTGCTCCACCAGATACATCTGTTGTTGGCATTTCAATCTTCATTAAGCCAAAAAAGAATAATGGGAAAATGACTACAACGCCCATTCCAACATATAAGAGGACACTTTTGAAAATCTTTTTAAAATCTGTTATTAATAAACCTAGCATTTTATAAAGCCTCCCCTTTTACAACTAATTTAATGTAATAATCTTCAATATTTTCGTCTTTGAGACCAATATTGCGAATCTTAATTTTGTTTTTCGTTAAGAAAGATATTGCATCATTAATATCAATTAAATCGAAAATAATTAAATCTGATTTTTCAATTTCGTATGATTCAATTTTTAAACCTTTAATAACGTCTTTCATATCTTTCTCATCAGTAAAAGAGATTGTTAATTTACGACGTGCTTTGGATCTCAATTCATCCATAGAAATTTCTTCTAATAATTTTCCATGTGAAAGGAATCCAACTTTGTTGACCATCTTTTCTAATTCAGAAAGAATGTGGCTTGAAATTAAAAATGTTACGCCTTTTTCTTTATTGAGTTTAATAATAACTTCTCTCATTTCAATAATGCCTTTTGGATCAAGGCCATTCATTGGCTCATCAAGAATAATTAATTCTGGATCGCTTACCATAATGCTTGCTAATCCAAGTCTTTGGCGCATACCAAGTGAGAAATTTTTTGTTTTCTTATTCTTAATTTCTTCATAGTTAAGACCTACAGAATTAAGAATTATAATTAATTCTTCATCAGTCTTTTTAACACCACATAAAGTGGCTTGAACTTTTAAGTTTTCTAAAGCGGTAAAACTTCTATTATTTGAAACTGCTTCAACAATAGCTCCAGTTTTTCTTCTTGCTGCATAAATTTTATTTGATCTAGCATCCACGCCAAGCAATGCATAATTTCCTGATGTAGCATTTGCTAAACCTGTTAACAAACGAATAACTGTTGTTTTTCCTGCACCATTTTCACCTACGAATCCATAAATATCACCTTTTTCAATGTGCATATTTACATGGTCTACAGCTTTTTTGCCTTTGTAACTTTTACAAAGGTCGAATGTTTCTACAATATATCTAGAGCTTTCCATATTTGAGTCCTTTATCGCTTAATTCTTATATATTATTACAAATGCGCACGTATGCAATGAAAAAACTCTGGCAATCACCAGAGTCTTTTCTATAAAATTTAGATTTTATCAATTTCCGAGAATTCGACTTCAACTTCTGTTTCTCTACCGAAGAACATTGTTTTAACAACACAAGCACCTGTGTCTTCGTTAATTGAGGAAATTGTACCTTCTTGTCCTTCGAATGTGCCTTCGATAATCTTGACAAGATCGCCAACTTTGTAACGTGAATACATTTCTTTGTCGACCATACCAATTCTCTTAAGAACTGATTCCATTTCATCTCTTGAAATAGGAGTTGGTTTTTGACCACCACCAGCGGAACCAGCAATACCAGTTACATCTGGACAGTTACGAACTCTATACCAAACATCATCTGTCATAATCATTTCTACGAAAATATGACCTGGATAGAGGTTTTTCATTTTCTTCTTTGGTTCTTTAACGCCTGTTTTTCTGTTAGCAACTTCAACAGTAACTTCTTCTTCAGCGACCAAAACTTGGAAAATATAATTTTCAAGATTATAAGCTGCAATTGTTCTCTTTAAATTATCAGCAACTCTTCTTTCACGTTGTGAATATGTATTAACAATATACCAGTGTTTATCACCGAGATTTTGATTCATTTCTTTAACATCTGCCATTTTTACATCCTCCTATTTAGAAAAGCGAGCGGATAACATCAATAGCAGCTGATGTATCGCTACCTCCATTTTTTCTTAAACCTGCAAACCATTGTTTGAGTTGTCCAATTACAGTTCCGGCTGCCCAGTCTTCAATTGAAAGAATTAAAGCTGTAAATGCACAAATTAAAATAACGGCAATTAAAACAGGAAAGAAACGATCGGCTTTAGGCCAACGAACACGTTTACCTTCTTTGATTACTTCTTTTGTATATTTTTTAACACCCATAAGTAACCTCCCTACTTGCTTTCTTTGTGTACTGTCATCCTATTACAATGAGGACAATACTTCTTAATCTCAAGACGTTCTGTTGAACCTTCTTTGCGTGTCGTAGTGTAATTTCTAGACAAGCATTCAGAGCAAATTAAAATAACTTTCTTTCTCATATCTTTGTTATCCTATGAAACATCTTGTGCACATATGATACATTCGTGAAGATGGATTGTCAATTTTTCTTAGACAAAATTTTCACAATCTTATCCATTGCAGAAGTTTCGTATTCTTCAATCTCGCCTTTATCAACTAATGCAGCTAATTTTGGATCGATTGGAATTTCTGCTAAAACATCTAATCCGTGTCTAGTAACGTCTTCCTTAAAGTGTCCATTACCAAAAACTGTTATTTTCTCGTCACAATTTGGACATTTAATATATGCCATGTTTTCAGCAACACCGACAATTGGAATGTTCATCATTTTTGCCATATTAATTGATTTGGCAACAACCATTGAAACAAGCTCTTGAGGTGAGCTAACAACAACAATTCCTTCAATTGGTATCATTTGAAAAACTGTCAAAGGTATGTCACCAGTTCCTGGTGGCATATCGATTAATAAATAATCGACATCTCCATATACAACATCTGTAAATAATTGTTGTACAAAACCAGATACTAATGGGCCTCTCCAAACAATTGGGGATTCATCATCTGCCAAAAGCAAATTAGCAGACATAACTTTAACACCATGTTTTGATAATACTGGGAAAATTTCTGTTTCAGTTGACTCGGCCATCTTTCCTTTCAAACCAAATGCTTGAGGAATACTTGGTCCAGTAACATCAGCGTCAATAATAGCAACATTATTTCCAGCTTTGTTTAAGGCACTAGCAAGTAATGAAGTGACGAGTGATTTTCCGACACCACCTTTACCAGAAATAATTGCATAAATATGCTTAATGTTTGATAAAGGATGTGGTTTAAGTTTTTCAATAACGCGAGACTCGCAGTTTCCTTGGCTGCAATGTTCGCAATCGTGATTACAATCAGACATATATTTACCTACTTTCAAAATAATTATGGAGTTATTAATGAATATTTGCAAATTAAATAACTATTTAAATTTTAATATATCTTTTTTGAATTTATCATAATCTTTATTCTTAATTAAACGTCTGACTCTTTGCTCATGAATGCCAAGTTTGTTTGATATCTCTTTTATAGAAAAACCTTCGCTTTTTAACAATAATATTCTCGCAATATCCCTGTAAATCTTTGGTTTTTTCAAATTTTTCGTCGTAGATCTTAACGTATATTTAATCTGCTCATAACTACAAATTTCTTCTGTATTTTCACTCTCATCAGCGATTAAATCTAATAACACTATTCCATCAGATATTGGTTCATCTAAGCTAACAGCATTTTCAAGAGCGTCAGTGCTATTAATTTGATTATAAAGATCTCTAGTTATTCTTCTTATTGCAACAACGTTAAAGAATCTTAAGAACGATGATTTTTGTTCTCTATAATGAAGCAAACTGTTTTCAAAACATACATAAAAAGTTAATAAAAAATCATCTTTGTTATAATAATAAACGCACATCCTTTGAGCTGTCTTATAAAGTATGACTTCAAACCTTTCTTGATATTTTTTAAGCAAAATATTGTAGTACCTATCACCATTTTCTTTTATGAGTGAAAGTAACTCTCGATCACTTAAATTTTTAGACATAAAAAGACTCCTTTTCGGGAGTCTAATTTACTAAATTTATTTATTTCGAATTCTAGCTAGGATAATTCCAGTAGCAACAGATACATTTAATGAATTAACATGACCTGTCATTGGGATTTTTATTATAAAGTCAGAACTTTCTAATACTAATCGAGAAATTCCAAATCCTTCAGAACCCATAATTAATACAGTTGGACCAGAGTAATTCAGCTTTTGATAGTTATCTTTTCCACTGCCATCTGCAGCATAAATCCAATAGCCTTCTTTTTTAAGTTCGTTAATTGCGTTTGTAAGGTTTCCTACTTGAGCAATTTTTACATGATTGATTGCACCGGTAGAAACCTTAGCAACTGTTGGATTCACTGGAACTTGATTACGATTTTTTATAATGATGCCGTCAACAGAAAATGCATCAACACTTCTAATGATTGCACCAAAATTATGTGGGTCATTAACTTCATCTAATATTAGAATTAAAGGATTTTCTTTCTTTTTTGAATAAGCGATTATTTCGCTTAATGAAGAATAACTATAAGATTTAACAACACCAGCTACGCCTTGATGATTGCCTTTATTTGTCATTCTATCAAGTTCTTTAATATCTAAATATATAGGATGCAAATTGTTTTTTTTAATTGCATTCAAAATTTTTTGATCTGAAAATCCATTTTGTAAATATACTTTTTCAACGCTTTTTGTATCGAGAAAACTTAGTAAAGAATTCCTCCCATACACTAAGTTTGACATCTCGTTTTTTGGTTTTGTCTCAAATCTCATAATCGTATTTTTAACTCGTTAAATAATATTATTCTTAATTAAAATATCTCTTAACTCATCGCTCTTTTCGAAATTTTTCTCACGTTTATAGTCAAGATATTGATTGTAAATTGCTTCGAGTTCTTTTGTTAAAACTGGTAAATTTAATTCAATTCCAAGAACATCAAGCATAGCTTTTATTGTTGCATATAAAGATTCGCATTTCTTTAAATCAATTGGGTTCTTTCTGATTTCTTGGTTTGCCTCTTTAACATAAGCAAACAAGCTTGCTAAAGCGTTACTTGTGTTGAAATCATCTGCTAATGCATTAATAAAATCATCAGTGTGAACATCTTTACTTTCTAAGAAGCCATGCATTAATTGGATTTTAACTGAAAGTTGTTTCATAGCCATTGAAATCTTATTCAATTCATTAGTTGCTGATTGAATTGTTTCTTCAGTAAATGAAACTGGGGCTCTATAGTGAGCTGAAAGAATGACTAAACGTAATAAATTACCACCGAATTTTTCAATAGCGTCTTTTGCTAAAACAACATTGCCTAAGGACTTGGACATCTTTTCATTACCAAAAGTAACAAATCCATTGTGCATCCAAATATTTGCAATCTTATTGTTGTCATGAGCTTTTGCTTGAGCAATCTCATTTTCGTGGTGCGGGAATTTTAAATCAAATCCTCCACCATGAATATCAATAGCGCCATCAAAGATGGAATTAATCATTACACAGCATTCAGTATGCCATCCAGGTCTTCCTTTTCCCCAAGGAGAATCCCATTGAATACCGACATCTGTCTTTTTCCATAAAGCGAAATCTAATGGAGATTCTTTTTTGGAGTTTTCTTCAATACGCGCACCAACTTCCAAATCATCTACTTTAACATTCGCAAGTTCGCCATAGTCTTTAATTGCACTTATTCTAAAGAATACATCTCCATCAACTTCATAAGCTGCACCTTTTTTAACTAAATCATCAATATAAGAGATGATTTTTGGCATGTATTCTGTAACTCTTGGATTTTTATAATGAGTTTTAACATGCAACTTATTTAAAACATCTTTGTATGCAGCAATATAACGTTCAGTAATAACTGTTTCGCTAACGCCTTCTTCAATTGCTTTCTTAATAATTTTGTCATCGACGTCAGTGAAGTTAGAAACTAACTTAACGTTATAGCCAATATATTCTAAAAATCTACGTAATGTATCAAAAACTACTGGAGGACGTGCATTACCAACGTGAGCATCGCCATAAACTGTTGGTCCACAACAATAAATTGAAACCTCGCCTTCATGAATTGGTTTTAAAACATCAATTCTATTTGTGAGTGAGTTAAATACTTTTACATCAATCATTTTTTGCCCTCCTTATTTTCTTGTTCTTTTTGCCATTCAAGGAATTCCTTAAATGTTTCTGCTAATCCGCCTTCTGCAGTTTCACGATATTTACTATTCATATCTTTTCCAGTCTTTAACATTGTATACACAATGGTATCAAAATCAGCTCTATGAGTTGATGTTGCATATTCTGCTAAATATGTAGCAGTTAAAGCCTTAGATGCAGCAATAGCGTTTCTTTCAATACACGGTATTTGGACATATCCATCAACAGGGTCACATGTTAATCCTAATGAATGCTCCATAGCTGCCTCTGCAGCACATTCAATTTGGTCAATAGTGAATCCTTTAAGATAACTTGCTGCAGCGGCAGCCATTGAACATGCAGAACCAATTTCTGCTTGGCATCCAGCCTCAGCACCACTAATTGAACCATTTTGTTTAATTAAGTTTCCGATTATTCCGGCAACAGCCAATGCTTCAACAATCTTATCGTCGTTAAATTCATAACGATCAACTAAGTGCATCAATACTGCAGGTAACGTTCCACTACTTCCACAAGTTGGAGCAGTAACAACGATTCCACCAGATGCGTTTTGTTCGTTAGTAGCAAATGCATATGCTGCAATCATACGTTGTCCACGTGAGAAACTTGATTCTTTCATATGTGACGGCACTAAGAAACTTGAAGCTCTTTTTTGTACTTTTAATCGTCCAGGAAGAGTTCCGCTAGCACGTAAACCTTCATGGATGGTTTTACACATTTGATCCCAACATTCGTGGAGATAATCAAATATTCCGTCGCCTTCATATTTACGTACATAATCTACCAAAGTCATGTTATTTTCTTTGCAAAACTCAACTATTTGGAAGAAATACTCATGTGGATAGACTTCTTCTTCAACCTCTTCAGGTTCATCGCTGATTGATACAGCTCCACCACCTAAAGACTTAACTGTTTTAAACAATTTATGACCATCCAAGAATGTCAATTCGACATCCATTGTATTAGGCCAATCGACTTCTTTTTTAAAGTCGAAAATAACATTGCATTCAACATCATCACCAAACGCTTCTTTAATAGCAACATCAGTTAAGTGTCCTTTTCCAGTTAAAGCAAAAGAGCCATATAAAGACACATCAGCTTTAACAATGTCTTTGTATTTTTTCATCAAATATTGAATTGCTCTATATGGAGCTATTGTATGTGATGAACTTGGACCTTTTCCGATACGGTATAAATAACGTAAACTTTTCATACGCCCATATTATAAACACTCGCATGTAAAAGCGCAAAAGAAAAGCATGCTCTTAAGGAACATGCTTAACTTTTGTTGTGTAATTAGCGACGATCTGAAGGTACTTTATCGTGGACAAATAATGTCATGACAGCTTTAGCTGTGTGGATTCTGTTTTCAGCTTCTTCGTAAATAACTGAATTTGGTCCGTCGATAACTTCATCAACAACTTCGTTAACACGGTCTGCTGGAAGAGCATGCATGTAACGGCAATGTGGTTTTGCTAATTTCATTAATTCTGGAGTACATTTCCAGTTCTTAAGTGCTAATAATGCATCATCAACAACTGTTGTGGATTGGTTAGTGACCCATGAACCCCAGTTCTTTGGGAATACGACATCTGCATCTTTGTAAGCTGCTTCCATGTCGTGTGTAATTGTGAGAGAACCACCATGTTCGGCAGCGTTCTTTCTTGCTTTTTCGATAACCCAGTCTGGGAGATCGTATCCTTCTGGATAAGCAAGTGTAACATCCATTCCATAACGTGGGAATAAGAGTACTTGTGAAACTGGAACTGAAATTGGTTTCTTATGTGTTGTAGCCATAGCCCAGATAACTGAGACCTTGAGGTGTTTGATTTCACCCTTAAATTGATCTTCAATTGTCATTAAGTCTGCAAGAGCTTGCATTGGGTGATATAAATCACATTGTAAGTTAATGATTGGGACTGTTGACCATCTAGCCATTTCACGGATGTATTTGTTTCCGAGTCCCCAGTTACAATAACGGCAAGCAATCATATGACCAAAGCTTGAAAGAATAACAGCTGTATCTTTTGCTGATTCACCATGGCTGATTTGCATCATTGATGTATCAAGGAATGTAGCGTGACCACCTAATTGGGCCATACCAGATTCGAATGAGTTTCTAGTTCTTGTTGATTGTTCGAAGAACATTAAGAAACCTGTTTTACCAACGAGCCATTGTGTTTCTTCATTTTTGTAGAATGCATCCTTTAAGTCTCTAGAGACTTTAAGCATGTAGTCGATCTCTTCCTTAGTGAAATCTTCTAAGGTAATCAAGTGACGACCGGCAAATCTTGGTTCAATTTTTTCCATCTTATTATTTTTCTCCTTTTGCAAGATGTTCTAAGTACATTGTTGGCATTACGGAATATAATGCTGCACAGATGACAAGATCTTGTTTTCTTGTCTTTTCATTTGGAGCATGTGCTTCTTTTTCATCACCTGGACCAAATCCGATACATGGAATTCCATATCTACCCATGATGGAAACACCATTTGTAGAGAATGTCCATTTGTCGATAACTGGGTTCTTTTTGAATAATCCGACATAGCCATCTTTCATAGCTTGACAGAAGATTGATTCTTCAGGAATAACCCAAGTTGGGAAGTAACATTCAATTGGATAATTAAGTCCTGTATATGAAGGTCTTTCATATTGATACATTGAGACTTCTGCTTTAGCAGCTTTAACTGAAGGTAATGCTTCAATTTCAGCAATTGATGTTTTATCGTTTTCACCAACTGTTAAACGACGATCGAGTGAAATCCAGCAGCCATCTGCAACAGCACAACGGCTTGGTGATTTATGGAAGATTTGGGAAATGGTAACTGTACCTTTTCCGAGGAAATCATCATATGCAAGACCTTCTTCGTTAAGTTTCTTAATGTCTGCAATGATTGGTCCCATTTTATAAATTGCGTTATCTCCGCGTTCTGGAGCAGAACCGTGACATGAGATACCACGAACGTTGACTTTGATTTCCATACGTCCGCGGTGTCCACGATAGATTTGACAGCTTGTTGGTTCAGTTGAAACAACAAATTCTGGTTTAATCTTATCTTCGCAAATGATGTACTTCCAGCAAAGACCATCACAGTCTTCTTCTTGGACAGTACCTGTAATTAATAATGTGTAATCATCTTCAAGACCTAAATCTTTGATGATCTTACCAGCGTAGACCATTGAGGCCATACCGCCTTCTTGATCTGAAGCACCACGTCCACCAATGTAGACATCATCTTCAAATCCTTTGTATGGGTCGAATGTCCAGTTTTTAATTTCACCAATACCAACTGTATCGATGTGAGCATCCATGGCGATTAAATGCTTACCATGGCCAATCCAACCAAGGATATTACCCATTGGATCAATTTCGACTTTGTCGAATCCGACCTTTTCCATTTCCTCTTTAATACGGAGAACGACTTCTCTTTCACCACACGATTCACTTGGAATAGCAATCATATCACGGAGAAATTTAGTCATATCAGCCTTATATGATTCGGCTTTCTTGAGGACTTCTTCGAATGAAACTTTCATTATTTAATTTCCTTTCCACGCATTTCGACAATCTTCTTATCGTATTCGTGAATTTTGTTATATTCAGCTTCCCAGAATTCTGGTTTTCTCATTGAGTCAAGATAGGATTGCTTGTATCCAAATTTGAGCCAATCAGATTCTTTTTGCTTAAATAATTTTTCTTTTGCTTCTTTACCACGTGTATCTAAAACGTATCTTGTATCAGCACCTGCGAATACGTCTTGGAACCATCTTTCTAATACGTGATCTGTAACTTCGAGTTCACGTTCGTGGAGATTTTCCATAACTGATGGATATCTATCAAAGCTATCTGTAGCAATTGTAACGACGTTGTCGTTTGGTCCAAGTTTAAGATATTTAGCCATCTTAATAGCACCAAGGATGTTACAAATGCCTGAAACACCAAAGAGATCAACCATTGATTTAGCAACTTTTGGATCGACACCATGTTTAACTAATGTATCGCTTCCTTCGTGGATGACTGCTAAGCCACGGACACAATCTTCGTCGATGATTTGTGTAATAAAGTCTGTAGTAAGGACGTTGTGAATAAGAGTAATCATCTTATCACCAATGCCTTCAATTCTGTGTTGACCTAAGCCACCATTTGTAAGTGTTGAACATTCGTGTGGTTCAAGGGCAACAACTTTACATTCTGGGAATGCAACTTTAATTTGATCACCAGCAGCAAGGGTTCCTGCGGAACCTGGAGCTGAACAGAAACATGCAATACGGCCATTACCAATGCCTTTTACTGCATCAATACAGGAATTACCTGTAACGTGTCTGTGGAATCTATAGTTTGGAAGAAGTTCGAATTGTGCTAATGTACGATTCTTTGGATTCTTCTTTAATTCGTATGTTCTTTCAAGAGTAAGAATAACGTCTGATTCTGAACCTGGTGTTAAGTCAAGTTTTGCACCATATTTAGATATACGTTGATATCTTTCTTTTGACATGTTGTCTGGCATGATAACAATTGCGTCATACTTCATTAAATTTGTAATGTAGGAAACACCAATACCAAAGTTACCTGTTGAAGGTCCAAGGATTGTGTGTTCACCAGGAATAATTTCGCCATCAACGCAGCCTTCCATAAGTGTTGAATATGCAGGGCCAACTTTGTGTGAACCTGATGGGAAATACTTACCAAGAAGAACAACGATATTTGCATCTACGCCTGTTAATTCTTTTGGAAGGACGATTTTGTTAACTTCATCTTTTTCATTTTTCCATGTGATGTTAAAAAGATTGATTGGATCAAGTTCGTCTTTCTTGATTGCTTTTAGAGCGTCAGCTCTGACTTTTGGATCTTGGTGTGATGGATTAAGCATCTCATCATACGTTGGTCCGAATGGGATTTTTGACATCTTAAATTGCTCCTTTTTCTTTCAAAAATTTGTCCAATTCTTCTAAATTTGGTTTCATTGGGGTTGGTACTTCGATTGCCTTTTGGGCATTTGCAGGGTCCTTAAGACCATTGCCTGTTACGATCATCGAAACAGTCTCTGATTTCTTAATTATTCCTTCATTTATTGCCTTTTCAATTCCAGCAATTGCTGCGACCCCAGCAGGTTCCCCGAAGATGCCTTCGGTTCTGCCAAGTAAAGCCATTGCTTTAATTATAGCATCATCAGATACTGAAATCCACTCGCCACCGCTAAGTTTAATTGCATTAAGAGCTTTATTTGGGTTGCGTGGGATTCCAACAGCGATTGAATCAGCGATAGTATTTTCATCGCATTCTTTCAATGGTTCACCTGATTTGCCAGCAATAACAAATGGTTCACATCCAGTTGATTGAACACCTAGGATTTTTGGGATACGTTTGATTAAGCCAAGCTTGTAAAACTCTGCAAAACCCTTATAAACGCCTCCGACAGTACAACCGTCACCAACGCTCACTGCGACCCAATCTGTTGGTTCCCAATTGAGTTGTTCACATATCTCAAATGAGACAGTTTTCTTACCCTCAACCATGAACGGATTGATAGCAGCATTACGGTTATACCAACCATATTTTTCAATTGCTTGTTTAGAAAGAGTGAATGCGGCTTTGTAGTCGCCATCAACCTTAACAAGCGTTGCACCATATAAGGATATTTGAGTAGCTTTTCCTATAGGTGCTCTTTTTGGTACAAAGATGACTGCCTTGAGACCCATATGGGCTGCTTGACAAGCACATGAGGATGCAGCATTACCTGTAGAAGAGCAAGCAATAGTATTTGCACCAGCTTCAATAGCTTTTAGAACTGCAACGCCTGAGGCTCTATCTTTACTAGAACCACTTGGGTTGAGTCCGTCATCTTTAATATAAAGTTTCTTTAGTCCAAAATGTTTTTCTAAGTTATGGGCTTCATATAATGGAGTCCAACCTACGCGTAACATTTCATTAATATGATCTTCTTGGATGCCCATGATAGGTGCGTATCTCCACATAGAATAATTCGAATTATTTTTGAAATATTCTTTTGTGAGAACTTCCTTTAAGGCATCATAATCATATTCGACATCAAGAATTCCTTTTTCACCGCAGTCAGGACATGTTAAATTTGCTTCTCCTGGCTTAAAGAATTTGTGGCATATCGTACAACGATATCCTTTTATGTAAACCATTAAATTCCTCCTTCTATTAATTTTGTTAAAAAGTCACGAACTATATTTTCTGCAACTTGTGCACGATATAGTTTTGTAGATCTCTGATCATCTATTGGTGAGATGACCTTGCTATATTCTTGAACTATTTCCTCAATTTGAGGTTTAAGTTCATCTAAGCTCGTTCCGATTAGTTTATTTTCTATTTCGTGTGAGCGAACAGCCTTCATAAATACAGAGCCAAAAGCAAGACGAATATCTTTGATAACGTTCCCATCTAACTTGTATGCTGCTGCAAATGAAACTTTAGAAATTGATTCCGCTTTTCTAGAACCTACTTTGTACCAAATAGTTTTGGTTAAATCTTCTTTAGGGAAAATAACTTCAGTAATCATTTCACCCTTATTTAAATCAATGCGTCTAACTCCTTTAACAAAATCTTCTACTTTCATTAAACGAGCACCATCAATTGATTCAATTTTTAACATTGCATTAAGTAATATTTCGACAACGATGCTATCGCCTGCAGGAGATGCGTTTGCGATATTTCCTGGTAAGGTTGCAAAGTGACGAATATTTACTGAAGCAAGTTCGCTAATGCAGGATTTCAAAACACTTGGAGTAAGTGGATGATCTTTAATTTCTTCAAGAGTCATTGTTGCTCCAATATGAACGCCATCCTTATCTTCTTTTTCGTAATGTAATTCTTTTAAATTTGAGATGAATAAAACATCTTTTTCAAACTTAGGAAGTAGCCCTGCAGTATTTTTCTTTTGAAGCATAATATCACTGCCACCAGCAACAATTGTGCAATCAAAATCACGTAAGGCAATAAGTGCTTCTTGAAGTGTATGTGGAATTATTTTCTTTCCCATAAATCTCCTCCAATCTCGCTAGCTAATCTAACGGCCTTAATAATGCCTTGATATCCTGTACATCTACATAAATTCCCTGCTAAACCTGCACGAATTTCTTCATCGGTAGGATGTGGGTTATGTGAAAGTAAGCTATGGGAAGCAATAATCATTCCTGGTGTACAGAAGCCACATTGTGAACCATTTGTTTCGCTAAATGCAGCATATAAAACTTCGAAATATTTCGTATTTTTAAAATCGTCGATAGTCACAATTTCGTGGCCTTCAACATTAGCCATTGGTATTAAACATGAATTGACTGAATAGCCATCCATTAAAACGACACAAGCACCACAAGCGCCTTCGCCGCAGCCTTCTTTTGTGCCACTTAATTTCATATCTTCACGAATGAAATCTAGAAGTCTTCTACTTGGGTCAACTTCCACTTCCATTGGAATATGATTTAAAACAAATTTAATTTTTTCCATGTTTAACTAACTCCATGATGTATTCAGGATTACAAGGGACTTTATAAACCCTCTTTCCAATAGCATTTTCAATAGCAAGAGCAATGGCTGGACCTCCTCCTACGAATGTTAATTCACCCATGCCTTTTGCACCATCTGCTCCATAAATAAATGGATTATCAATGAATGCAGTTTCCATAGGTGGAATATCTTCAGCTGTTGGAACGATATAATCTCCTAATGAACGTTGACGGAACATTCCTTTTTCAACGCGCATATTTTCCATATATCCATAACCGAGTGCTTGAACTAGTCCGCCATCAGCTTGACCAACAGCAATACGTTCATCAACTACTCGACCAACATCGTATGTCGACCAGCAACCAACGATATTTATTTGATATGAAACAGGATCGTATTCTACTTCAACAATATTTACACCCCATGAATATGATGGGTATGCATCACCTTGCATTGTATTTTCATCCCAGCGGATGTAATCAGGTGCTACATATGGTTCAATATGTTCTTGTCTAACTCCTGATTTCCAAATCTTTTTCAAATTCTTTGCAGCTTTTTCCATAAGGAAACCAACAATAATAATTGTTCTTGATGCTGCAGTTGGACCTGAATCAGGAATTATAGAAGTATCAGGATTATCAAATACAACTTGTTCATTTGGAATATCCAAATTCTTAGCAACAATACGTTTCAAAGTTGTTTTGTTGCCTTGTCCCATATCTACACTTGAAGCATAGACGTGGACAATATCATTCTCATCCTTTATGAGTTTAACTTTTCCTTTAATAATGTCGGCTTCACCAGAACCTGTAAAACCACAACCGTGTAAGAAGAAAGACATTCCAATGCCTTTGTTACAACCCGGTTTTGAGTATTCAGCTACTTTACGTTTGTAGTCTGACATTTCCATAGCCTTTTCAATAAGCTCAGGCATAACGATAGGGTCATGGAATTTACCACTATTTGTAGTAACATCGCCTTCTTTAACTAAATACTTCATACGAAGTTCTAAAGGATCTACGCCAAGTTCTTTAGCTATATGGTGAATAAACATTTCACAAGCAAATATTGTTTGTGGACTTCCAAAGCCTCTAAATGCAGCGGTTGGAACTGTATTAAACATATAGACATCTCCAACAACGTTTAAGGCAGGAATGTTATAAACATTAGCACAAGCAATTAATGCACGTGATAAAACAACACCACTACAGCCTTTATATGCACCACCATTTAACTTTACATTGATGTCCATTGCGACGATGTTGTTATCTTTATCAATATAAGCAGTATATTTGCTCTTAGATGGGTGACGCTTAGTTGTAAATGTAATGTCTTCTGAACGTTCAAATACCATCTTAATAGGTTTATTTATTTTTAATAATGCGGTTGCGAGTTGAGAACCCAAAAGTGAAGGATAGTGTTCTTTTCCACCAAACGCTCCTCCAACAGCAGGTTGAATAACACGAACTTTATTTGTATCTAAGCCACATGCTCTTGCAACAGCACGATGAATGTACCATGGACATTGCATTGAACCTTGGCAAGTAATTCTACCTTGTTCATCAAAGTAAACTACCATGCCTTGTGGTTCTAGATATGCTTGTTCTTGATATCCGGTTTCAAATTCTTCTTCAATAACTTTTACCGCTTTTTTCTTTTGTTCTTCAAAGTTACCTTTTTGGAACGACTTATGAATGTAAGAATCAGTAAAATCGAATACTGGTTCTTCTTCTTCATAATCAATTTTTACTTCACTAACCAATCGATCAAGTTCGCCTTTATCTGGGCCAACAATAAGAGCAATAGGTTCGCCAATAAAATTAACTTTCTTTTCAGCAAATACTGGCCAATCTGAGAAGATAATATTAACAACGTTTTCGCCTTTAATATCGTGATAATCTACCCAGTAATAGCCCTCAGGAAGTTGAGGTTTTGCAATGTTTTTGATTGTTCCGTGTGAAATTGAGCTACGAACAGTCTTTGCAAAAAGCATGCCTTTTAAATTAATGTCATCGGTGAAAATTGCTTCGCCCTTACACTTAATATCTTGGTCGACTTTTTTAGTTGATGTAGGATATTTAGTCTTAATTTCTAACATTATTTTTTCTCTTCAACTTTCTCGTATTTTAATGCTTTGGTTGCGCACTTAGAAACGCAAAGTCCACAGCGGAAACATTTATCACTATTGAACTCAGGTCCTTTGTCGCTCATCTTAATTGCAAAGTAAGGACAAACCTTTTCACACATACCACATTTAACGCATTTTGCTTCGTCTAATTTTGGTGTGTTACCTTTGCCGTACATCGCATGATTATCGAGTTGAGTATCAATAACTTCTTGAACAGATTTGAATCCGTATTTTTCAAGAGCTTTTGGTAAGTCTTCAATAATCTTACGATATAATCCTTTGCCTCTTAACATAGCTGCAGAAAGCATTTGAACTGCAGATGCACCAGCAAGTAAGAATTCGATTACATCATCAGCTGAGGCAACACCGCCAACACCAATAACTGTTAAGGATGGTTCTGCTTGTTTAATCTTATAAACTACTGCGAGTGCAATATTTTTAATATATGGTCCGCTGGTCCATGCAAAGCCTTCTTGGTTACCATAAATTACTGAACGTGAAGCAATATCAATCTTCATGCTTGGTCCAAGAGAGTTACAGGCAACAATTCCGTTTGCACCATTTGCTTTAATGGTTCTAGCAAATCCAGCTGGATCTGGCATATGAGCATCAATCTTCATGTAAATTGGTTTCTTAGTTAAAGCTCTAATAGCAGCAACTGTTCCGCCAATAACATTTAAATCGTTTCCAACATAGTGAGTTGAAACTTCATATGCATCAGCAAATTTATCTAATAATGGAATTAAAACTTCCATATCTTCTTTGGTATAACCAACAGAAACAATTAAAGGTCTTCCATCACTATTCTTTTTAAAATATGGGAAGAATTCATCGATCCATTTTTCCTTTGTGTATTCTGTCCAAAGTTCACAGTTTAAAACATAATCTCTATCTCCATAAATACATGGGTGAGGAATATGTGCATCTTTGGTTGAAACAGTTTTCGATACAATAGCACCGCATCCTTCTTTTTCTAGCCAAAGCATTTTCTCAGCATCGCCTACTAAAGGGCCTGCTGCTGGCATTAATGGATTAGCAAGTTCAAATCCATCAAATCTTGTTTTAATATCCATGGTTATTTCTCCTCCTTAACTAGGGTCCATAGTTTATTTGCAAATTCATTGCATTTTTCAAATTCAGAAAGAAGATTCTCATTAACCAACTTGTAGTTTCTTACTTGCCAATTACGGCGAGAGAAAACATCACATGGTTTAAATTGAGGGAATAGTCCAAAGAAAATGTGACCAAAAATATTATCTTTAGTTACATTTGTGAATGGGTGATAGTCCACCAACATAAAGTCGGCTTCATATCCGTTTTCCATCTTTCCAAGCTTGATATTAAGACGCTTTGAAACGTATTCATAAGCGTTATTAATCATATTTATTACATCTCCAAGATTTAATTGAGTTGGAGACTTATTTAGCAAGTGCGAAGTATAGTAAACATTGCAATATTCACTTGCCATATTTGAATTAAGACCGTCATTACCAACAAAAACTTTAATTCCGTGGTCAATGTAGTTCTTAACATTAGGTAACCCTACTGCATTATTCATATTACTTGTTGTATTAACAACACAATAGGCATTATTTTTCTTAATAATATCTAATTCTTTATCGCTTAAAGCAACTCCGTGAACGATTAATGAATCTGGTTTAATAATTCCATATTCATCAAAACGTTCAATAATTGTCTTATTGTATTTTTCTTTTGAATCAGTTTCGTCATCGACACTTTCTGCAACGTGAACATGTAAAGGGATATTACCTTGATATTTTTTAACTCCTTCTAATGTTTCATTTGAAAGTGTCATTGAAGCGTGAAGGCCAAACAAGCCACTACACTTCATATTGCTTTTGTAATAGTTAGCAAAATCTGCGTTTTCCATTAAACATTTTTCAACATCGTATCTATCACTTGTTTCGAAACAGAAAATGCCTCTCATACGTGCAACATCAACAACCGATCTTTTAAGTTCATCTAAGGAACCAGTAATTTGTCCAGAAGCGTGATGGTCAATAACTGTTGTAACGCCATTTAATAAGAATTCACTAGCAGCAGCAATGCCTGAATAATATGTGACATCGTTTGTAATCTTAGCATCGATCTTCCACCACATTTGCTCTAGGATTTGTAAGAAGGTTTTTGGATTAAAAGGAAGAGCTAAGCCACGAGCAAAAATTGAATAGATATGTGCGTGTCCGCAAACAAATCCAGGAAGTAAAAGTTTTCCTTCTCCATCAATGATTTCATATCCTTTATCGACAAAGTTTTTCATCTCGCCGACTTCTTCAATAGTTCTATCAAAAACGATATAGCCATTTTCAATATAATTTTTGTAATCGAATATACGAACGTTTATAACAGCTTTCATAATTTCTCTCCACAATTAATTTCGTGACCCTTTTGTTCAATGAACTCACCATTCTTCAAAACGAATTTTCCATTAACAATAGTGTGTACAAATTCACCTGCACCAAGAACACCTTCATAGATAGAATAATCACATCTTCCATGAGGCTTTTTACAACGGTAATTATCAATTTCTTTAAATACTGCAATATCTGCGTAAAATCCTGGTTTTAATTCTCCTCTATCAACAAAATCTTCGAGTTCTGCAACGTTTTTAGTCATTTTATCAATAACTTTATCGCCGAATCTCTTATATAAAATAGAGAATGAATTTTCGATACCGCCAACACCAAGGGGGAAGCCTGCTAAGGTTGGCCAATCTTTCTCGTAAGACATAAATGAACAATGGTCTGTTCCAATAGTGTCTAACATATCGAAATTAGCAACTAATAATTGTCTTTCTCTTTCACTTCTTAAAGGAGGTGCAAATGTAAATAATTTGCCATTTTCATCATTTAAAAATTCTTGATTAAAGACAAAATATTGAGGGCACGATTCTATGAACAAATTCTTTCCAAGTATGTCACTAAATTCATCTTTAAGCTGACGTAATGTTTCGCCACTTGAACAATGAACCATGTATAAGTAACCACCTGTTTCTTTAGCGTATTTAGCAAGTTTAATTGCTTCCATTGTTTCGCTATATCCTGGACGAGAAACAGGCAAATCTTTATAAGTCATCTCAGGCTTAATTTGAATCATGTCATCTGCTTCAATATGTGCACAAATTAATACACCATATTTTTTAGACAACTTTAAAAGTTCAATAATATCTTCGTCGTAGGTTCTACGTCCTGTATCACTATAAGTAGTAAATAGTTTTACAGTACGAATTCCTAATTTAAGACAATCAATTACGTAATCTTCTAAATTACATTTAGGCATTTTGATACAAGAATGAAAATGATAATTTAAAGGACATTTCTCAGCTTCTTGTTTTCTGCGATTATATGTTTCCCAAAGATTCTCAACGGTATTAGAAGGATCCAAAAAATCAACAATTGTGGTAACTCCACCATAAGCAGCAGTTTTTCCGCCATAGTAGAAATCATCAACTGATGTAACTCTTCCACAATCAAGTTGGAAGTGTACATGTGGGTCAATAATTCCTGGAATAATTTTAAGTCCAGAGCAGTCAATAACTTCTTCGCCTAATATTCTGTCATCAACAGACCAAATCTTACGGCCATAGACGTTAACATTCTTTTGTTCCCACTTGCCATCAATCCAAACTAATCCGTTCTTTAAAGTTAAATCACACTTATAAATACCTTTATCTTTTTTGAATTCAGGGCAGGTTAAACGTTTAGGTTTATTTTGATACATAGAACAAGAGTTTGAATCGCAATCAAAACCTCTGTACCTGCATTGTGAACAAGGTAAGCATTTAGTGTCTTTAATATAAAGAATCTTTGTATCTAACATTATTTATTGCCTTTTGCTTTCATAGCTTCATAAATCTTTTCTGGTGTAATTGGTAAGCTATGAATTCTAACTCCAAGAGCATTGTAAATTGCATTACAAATAACTGCAGGAGGAGTATCGATACCAATTTCACCAACAGACTTAGCACCGAATGGACCGCTTACTTCGTAAGAATCAGCGAATTCGGTTGTAAGTTTATTAACTTCCATTGATGTTGGAATATGGTAATTATCAAATGTATTACTAAGTAATTTTCCTTTAGGTGTGTACTTAACTTCTTCATAAGCAGCCATACCTAAACCTTGAATGATTCCACCTTCAACTTGGCCTTTTGCTAAGCCTGGATTAATTGTTGTTCCACAGTCAACAACTGATACATAGTTAAGAACTTTAAATTCAAATGTTTCTGTATCAATTTCAATTTCTGCGTAACCTGCCATAAATGGAGGTGGAGAAACGTGTCCGTGATAAGATTCTGTAACAGCAATTTGTCTTGTGTCTGTGTTATAAAGACGTTTTGTTGATAAATCATCTAATGTAACTTCTTTATTTCCAGAAACAAACTTTGTTCCATCAAATTCAACTGTTTCAGGTTTAACTTCTAAATATTGAGCTGCTTCAGAGATAAGACGTTCTCTCATCTTTTGTGCAGCTTTCCATGCGGCATTACCAGAAACATAAGTTGTACTAGATGCATATGCACCACAATCATATGGAGTTAAATCTGTATCTGATGAATAAATAATTACTTTATCAACTGTTGTTTGAAGTTCTTCTGCAACAATTTGAGTAATAACTGTATCAGAACCTTGTCCGATATCGGTTGCACCAACTGTTACGTTATATGAACCACCATCATTTAATTTAATTGTGCAGCTACCCATATCAAGGAATGGAATTCCGCTTCCTTGCATAGCAATAGCCATACCAACAGCTCTAATTGTATGTGGTCCAACTTTCTTAGCAGGATATTTCTCATCCCAGCCAATAAGTTCTTTTCCACGTTTAATACAATATGGAAGTTTGCATGATTCCATAATCATTGCAGTACCTTCTGTACCTTCACCCATAATCTTAAAGATTGGGGATGTTTCTTTTTCCTTCATTGAATTATCTTCACGAAATTTAATTGGATCAACACCCATCTTCTCTGCAAGGATATCTATAGTAGCTTCCAAAGCATAGTTACCTTGAATAGCACCATAACCACGGAAAGCACCAGCAGAAACGTGGTTAGTATAAACAACTTCACCACCAAATCTAACTGCATCAACTTTGTTATAAAGTGGTAAAACTTTTGAACCTGTAATCATGAATACTGTTAAAGCGTGTTCGCCATATGCACCAGTATCTGAAAGTGACTTACAATCGATAGCACGAATACGTCCATCTTTTGTAGCGCCCAACTTCATTGTGATTCTCATTGGGTGACGTGTATATGAGCATCCAAATACTTCTTCACGAGTATAAACAACCTTTGATGGTTTGTTAGTTCTTAAAGTCACTAAAGCAGCAAACATTTCACCATTAAAATGTTGCTTTCCACCGAATCCGCCACCAACTCTTGGCTTTACAATTCTTACTTGTCCAATAGGCAAACCAATGGTTTTTGCAAGGATTCTGCGAATATGGTAAGGAGTTTGAGTGGTTGTATAAATGACCAATCTATTATGCTCATCAAGTCTTGCGTTACATGCGTGAGGTTCAAGCATAGCGTGAGCTTGAGCTTGTGTATAGAAGGTTTCTTCAACAATGTAATCACACTTCTTAAATACTTCATCAACATCGCCAACATTCATGTGGTATGCAGCAGCAACGTTACGCTTTGGATCAAAGCCAATTGGGAACATTTCGCATATTCCATCTTCAGGGTGAATAACTGATTTATTATCTAAAGCAGTCTCCATATCAAGAACTGGCTCTAAAACTTCATAATCTACTTTAATAAGCTTTAATGCTTTTTCTGCAATCTCTTCACTTACTGCAGCAACAGCAGCAACTTCATCGCCAACGAAACGAACATATTCATCAAGAATAAATTTATCGTGTGGAGATGGTTCTGGATAGCCTTGGCCTGCGCGTGAGAACGAAACATGTGGAACGTTTTTATGAGTTAAAACGCATTCAACTCCAGGAAGTTTCTCCGCTTCACTAACATCAATATTTTTAATATGAGCAAAAGCGTGAGGAGAACGTAAAATCTTAATAATTAAAGAATTTGGTTCTGCAAAGTCGTCTGTGTAATATGGACGGCCCATCATTAAACCTTTTCCGTCTACTGAAGGTGTAAGGTTATTAACAACTTTGAATTTCTTCATTATTTGAGTCCTCCTAAGTATTTTTTAATTGCTTTTAATTGGCTGTGATAACCTGTGCATCTACAAAGGTTTCCAACCATATATTTTTTAATTTCTTCATCGGTAGGATTCTTAAGTTCTTTGCTTAAAGCGTGAATAACTAAAGCAAATGCTGAGTTACAGTAACCACATTGATCGCTACCTTCACTAGCAAAGCATTCAGCAATCTTTGCAGCTTCTGCTTGAATGCCTTCTACTGTTGTAATTTCGTGTCCTTCGACTCTTAAGGCTAAATATGAACACGAAAGAATTGGGTGTCCGTCTAATAAAACTGAACAAACTCCGCAAGCAGAACCATCACAGCCTTTCTTCAAAGACTTAACGTTATGGTTTTTTAATGCGTCTAAAAGAGATTCGCCTGGTTCAACATCCCATTTAACGTCTAAACCATTTAATTTAAATTTGAGTTCCATTATTTGTTAACCTCCTCAAGGGCACGTCTTACATATGTAATTGCCAAATGTTTACGATAATCAGCTTTGGCAGCCATTGAATCAGCAAACTTCATATTGCCAACTAATTCTGCAACCTTAGCAAAATCTTTTTCACCATTATTGATTGCGTCCATTGCATCAACTGCTAAAGCAGCAACTCCTGAACGTGAACCAACAACGATTTTGTAATTATCGTGTTTTACACATCTTGTAACTGCAACGTTGATAATTGGATAATCAAGTGCAGTCATGCCAACTTTCTTAAAGTATGAAAGTCTGTGGCACTTTTTAATAATGATGTGTGTAAGAATTTCTTTTGATGGATTTGGATTAGCTAAATAATCTTCTAAGCTCATTTCTCCGCTTGGATAGAACACCAAAGTTGTATTGCAAGCAAGAAGTGCGGTTAATAAATCAGAGAAAGCATATTTGCCAACTACTGAACCACCAATTGTTGCTCCATTTCTAAATGCAGGTCCCATAATTTGACTTACTGCGTCATTTAAAATTCCATTGCAACATTCCTTAACTAACTCACTAAGTTCAAATTCTCTTTGAGTTACAAGTGCACCAACTTTAACAAAATCTCCATCATCTTCAATCTTGTTTAAATCAAGGTCTACTAAATCGATAAGAGTGTTAATTTGAGTATTACCTTTCTTGAGCCATAATCCTCCACCTAAGATTTTGTTAAGTGGATTCTCTTGTAAAAGTTTGTATGCTTCTTCAAGTGATTTAGCTCTTACATAAGAATTAACTTTCATACTTATTTCCTTTCCATTTTTGTTTTAATGTTTTGATACTCTTCGATTGTGTCCACATCGTTTAAGATGTTAGGATCACTTACTTCTATTTCTTCATAACCAATCTTGTTTCTAAATACTTTTAGATTTGATTCGTCTGGTTCATCGAGTATCTTTTGTTTAAGTGAACCATTGAAGAATATTGGGTGTCCGTGCTTGCCCTTATACGTAGGCACGCGAGTTAAAAAACTATCGCTAGAAATTAAGCGTTCGAAAACTTCCTTTCCAACGAATGGACAATCTCCTGGAATAACGAAAAAATCTCCATCAGCTTTGCTGACTCCTGTTTTAACGGAAGTAAACATTCCAAGTTCATAATCTTTGTTATAAATAATTTCGACATCTTTTAGGATGGTACGTATTTCTTTATCGTATCTTCCTGTAACAACTACAAGTTTATCTACGTATGGACGTATGCTTTCGCAAGTATGTGAAATTAATGCTTTACCTTTTACGGTTAACATTAACTTGTTCGTTTGAGTACGTAAACTCAAACCACCTGCTAGAACAATTCCTGTAATCATTGAGATCTCGTTTGTATGTTTCTATTTTACTTGAACAATTTCTTATACGCAAGTACGCGTATGAAAAATCAAGGTTATTTTAGCGCACGCGAGAGGAACCACTGATAAATAAAACTGAGATATTTGTATAACTCACTACACGAACTTATAATAATATTTGTCTTTAAAAGGAGATTTAATATGTCTAGATATGTAGTTTCTTTAGGCGGCAACGCTTTAGGAAAAAATGCAGAAGAACAAAAGGCACTTTTAGTTGGGGTTGCCAAATCAATTGTTCACTTAATCAAATTAGGAAATGAAGTAATTATCGTCCACGGAAATGGTCCACAAGTTGGTATGATTAATCTTGCTTTCTCAGAGTCAACTTCTACTCCAGATATGCCATTCCCAGAATGTGGCGCTATGTCAGAAGGTTACATCGGTTTCCATATTCAAAACGCAATATATAATGAACTCAATAAACAAGGAATGAAAAAGAATGTTGTTACATTGGTTTCTCAAGTTCTTGTTGATAAAGATGACCCACTTTTCAAATCACCAAGCAAACCAATCGGTTCATTCTATAGTGAAGAAGAAGCTAAGAAAATCGCTGCAGAAAAGGGATATTCAATGAAAGAAGATGCTGGAAGAGGATGGAGAAGAGTTGTTGCTTCGCCACTTCCAATTGACGTTATTGAAAAGGATTGCATCGCTTCATTAGTTAAGAAAGGAGATATCGTTATCTGTGCAGGTGGAGGTGGCATTCCTGTAATCAAAAAAGAAGATGGTTCACTTGAAGGAATTGCTGCAGTTATTGATAAAGATTACGCTTCAGCAAAAGTTGCAGAACTCGTTGATGCAGATTACTTAATGATTCTCACTGCAGTCGATAATGTTTACATCAATTTCAATAAACCAGATCAAAAGAAATTAGAGAACGTATCACTCCAAGAAATGAAGGATTACTTAAATACAGACTACTTTGCAAAAGGTAGCATGTATCCAAAAGTAAATGCATGCGTTAAATTCTTAACAAATATGCCTGGTAAAGTTGCAGTCATCTCATCCTTAGAAAAAGCTAATGATGCATTCGAAGGAAAAGCTGGAACTATTATTAAATAATTCAATTAAAAATATCTCGCCGTGATCAGCGAGATATTTTTTTATCTAATTCGGCAAGAAGACTCCCACTTCAAGTTTACTAAGTGGTGAGATGAATTGCAAAAAAATACTCTAAATATTACTTCCATTTCTTAAGAAATGGAAGTATAATATATATGTGGAAAAGAAAATAAAAAAAGCATATAAATTTCGCATCTATCCAACTTTTTCTCAGATAAATACAATTGAGAAAACTTTAGGTTGTGTTCGTCAAGTTTATAACGATTTTCTTCAAATGTGCATTGAAAAATATGCAGAAGATCCTTCATTTAAATTAAGAAAATATGATTTGATTAAAATTCTTCCTGATTATAAAGAAGGATACGATTATTTAAAAGAAGTTGATAGTGTTGCTTTGCAACAATCAATAATTCATTTGCATTCAGCGTATGTCAATTTCTTTGAAAAAAGAGCTTCTTTTCCTAAATTCAAATCAAAAAGAAACGAT
Organism: uncultured Bacillota bacterium; assembly: GCA_937876465.1. GTDB lineage: Bacteria > Bacillota_I > Bacilli_A > RFN20 > CAG-826 > Fiminaster. The sequence continues at coordinate 25,762 of CALEHV010000004.1, forward strand.
CACAGTTATACTACTATGAGAATTAACAACAACATTCGACTTGAAGGGAATGATATCCAAATTCCAAAGTTAGGCAAAGTGAAAATTGTTTTGTCTCGTACGCTAAGCGAATCGTTTTCTTTTACAACAGTTACCATTTCTAGAGTTGCAAATAGATATTTTGTAACCTTAATTGGTGAAGAAGATAATCCAAATGCTGAATTATTAGAAACTCTTAATGAGCTTGATGTTAATATTTCAATTGGATTGGATTTTTCTTTAGGTCATCTATATGTTGATAGCAACGGCAAACATGCAGATATGCCAAAGTATTATCAGAATTCGCTTGAGAAATTAGCTAAGTTAACAAGAAAAGCATCTAAATGCGAAAAAGGTAGTAAAAATTCTGCGAAAGCTTGGAAAAAGGTAAAATTGATGCAACTTCATATCGCAAATCAAAGGAAGGACTTTCTTCACAAAG
>CALEHV010000005.1 GCA_937876465.1 uncultured Bacillota bacterium
TGAAAGGTACCCCAAATCCTAGACATTAGGAAAGGGGTACCTTTTTCTATGAAATATTCATGGGAATTCAAACTTGATTGCGTTAACAAGTATAAAAATGGCGAAAAAATAACGTTCATTGGGAAATCGTCTCAAAGAGACAACTTTATGCAACATGTTCGATGTTGGACTAAATGTTTTGACGATTTGGGAGTAGATGGTTTGAAACATTCAAACTCAAATAAAAAATGGACAATTGAAGAAAGATTTGAATTGGTTTCTAAAGTTCTTGCAGGAAATTCAATTAAATATGTAGCTAAAAATGCGTATATTAATAGCGGGCAACTATATCAATGGGTAAGAAAGTATAACGAAAGAGGAATGGATGGTTTAATATGTAAAAAAGGTAGACCATCTAAAGGATTCGTTATGAAAAAGAAAGTAAACAAGTCTAAATTAAGTGTTTCTGAAAAAGAAGAATTGAAGCTTCTTAGAGAAAGAAACGAATATTTAGAAATGGAGAACGAGTACTTAAAAAAACTCGATGCCTTGGTCTCAAAGAGGGAAGCCGCGGAAGCCAAGGTGAAAAAGCAAAAGTAATTTACGAGTTATTATCAATCCATAAAAAATGGAAACTCTCTTTACTCTTAAAAGCGGCATCCTTATCAAGAGCAACATATTATTTTGAACTTAAAAAGCCCGACAAAGATATAAAGAACAAAGAAATAATGGATTTGATCCAAGATATTTTCTACGAAAACAAGCAAAGATATGGCTTTAAGCGTATCACTGCTGAACTTCGAAATAGAAACATTGTGATAAATCACAAAAAGGTTCTTAGACTGATGAAAAAAATGGGTTTACAAGCAATAAAAAAGAAACAAAAATACCATTCTTATATTGGGGAAGTGGGTCATATTGCGGATAATCTTATCAATCGCAACTTTGTGGCAAACGGCCCAAATCAAAAATGGTCAACTGATGTTTCTCAATTTAATTGTGCTTTTGGAAAATGCTATTTATCTCCAATTTTAGATATGTATTGTGGAGATATAGTTGCATATGACTTATCTTTATCTCCAAACTTTGAACAAACAAATCGAATGTTAGATCAAGCCTTTAAGAAATATCCAAACCTAAAAGGTTTAGTACTGCATTCTGATATGGGCTGGCAGTACCAACATAAGCATTATCAGAAGAGATTGAAAGATATGGGTATTCAACAGTCTATGTCTAGAAAAGGAAATTGCTTTGATAATTGCATCATAGAATCATTCTTCGGAACTCTTAAAAATGAAATGTTCTATGGATATGAATCAAATTTTAAAACTTTTGATGAATTTAAAAGTGAAATTGATAATTATATCAATTACTATAATAATCAAAGGATTAAAAGCAAAACAAAATGGATGCCCCCTTCTAAGTTTAGGGAAGCATCCATATAAGTTTATGATATAATCCAATCATCTAAATTAATGTCTAGATAATTGGGTACCTATCA
>CALEHV010000006.1 GCA_937876465.1 uncultured Bacillota bacterium
AGGAATCTCCCATCTTCAAAACAATTAATTGTTTAAGTGGGAGTAGTTCAACCAAGCAAATTTAGTTCATATGAGGCGGTCAACAAAGCTGCCTTTTTTCTTTGTAATTTAATTCCAATTAAAAAAATTATTGCGATACAAAAGTTATACAAGTATAATTCAAACTAATAATTTAATAGGAGGAAAACTGATGAAGAAAAATATTAAATTAGTTGCTTTGGCAGCCGCACTAGTCTTAGGCGCTCCATTAGCAGGCTGTAATGGAAATAATCCATCAAGCAGCAGCTCAAGTTCTTCAACTTCAACTCCAGTTGATAAAAATTGGTCCGAAGCAGAACAAGCTCTTATGAGAGAAAAAATTGGCGAAGTTCTCCCATATATTGAAGTCGCCGGTGAATGGGCATGGGATGAAGAAAATTCATGCTTATCATTTGCATCAAGTGAAACAGTTTCATCAAGTAGAACACTTGAATATGCTAGATCATTAGCAGGAGCTCAATTTAAACTTGATTCAGATAGCTATGGTGATGTCGTCGCTACAAAGCTCGTTTCAAGCGGAGTCTTAAATGTTAGCGAATATGTCATTGACGAATCAGAAACTGACACTCCAGAAAACTATTTCTATATTGATGCATACATCGAAGTTCCAGTCCTTGATTGGACAGATGCAGAAAAAGCAGAAATGGCAAAACTTGAAGAAGGATTCGAGTTACCATTTATGTATTTCTTCAGAAATGGCTTCTATGAAGAAGAACCAGCAGTTGCTTATTACGAAGACGATAAAACCTTAGAATTCTATTGTTCAACTCGTGGTAGCTATATGGGCTCATACACAGCAATTCTTGAAGCTGAAGGATGGGTTGTTGATGATAGCACAGTCAGTCAATATGGTTATGCAACAGCAAAAGCTTTAACATCAAAAGGCAATATTGCTGAAATGATGTTTGGTGAAGGCAGTGGCTATTTCATTATTGATGTTACAATTACTGAAATCTTAAGCGCATGGCCAGCAGATAAAATTGCTGCATTCTTCGCAGGACAAGAAATTCCAGTCGAAGAAACATTACTTGCACCAGCATGTGGTACAAAATTCATCTATGATGAAGAGACATATGCATCAATGAATGCCGTTATGGTTGAAGTCATGGATGCTGGAGAAGGTTCAGCTGCAGCATATGCAACAGCATTAGAAGGTGCAGGATACAAAGTTGAACAGGGTCAAAATTCATATTTCGCTGATTCATTAAATGGCGAAGGTCGTATTAGCATTCAATTCCAAGAAATGAATGGTGAATTAATGGTCGTTATCGGTGCAAAGAGCCCAATCGAAGCTTCATGGCCATCAGAAAAAGTTGCTCAATTCACAAAACTTCAAGGCGATGATACTGCAATTCCAGCAGTTGAAGGATGTAGCAAATATTTACCAACCGAAGGAAGCTATACTCCATTATCTACCTACGGTATTACTAGTATTTATGCTAAATTATTACAAATTGACGTCTTAGATCCTGTTGCAGGTTTAAAAGATACATATAAAACAGCATTAGAAGGTGCAGGATATACTGTTCAAGCTGCATCTGCTGATGAATCCGTTCTTGTTGGATTAAAGAATAACTTACGTGTCTTCTTTGGTTCACAAGATGAAGGTGTAACATTCTTTGTTCAAATTCAAATTGCTCCAACTACGTTTAGCGCATTCCCATCAAGTGTTGCAACAAATTGGTACAACGCTTTAGGAAATACTGGTGAATTCGTTTCCCCAGAAGTTGAAGTTCAATTCTGCCTTGTAAATAGTTCTAATACTTTACAAGCACAAGCTACAGATGCAGGAACACCAGGCGTTGATGCGGTTGAAGATACATATAAAGCAGCATTAGAACTTGCTGGTTGGACAGTAGATGATACCTATTATCTTGAAGAAGGCTATTATGCTTATAATCCAGAAGAAACAGTTGAAGTATTCTTCTATTCATATGGCGGATATTTCATCTTCCAAGCATACTCAACTGCTGAATAATAAAAAATAACAAAATTAAGGTCTTACTTCGGTGAGACCTTTTTTCTTTGCGTGAGTGTGTTATAATATGCACGCTGAGAAAAGAAATAGTAACTCGGTAACCTAATTAGATAGGGAATGTGGAATAGTGGAACCCACAAGCTAATTAGACGAGCGAATTCACCTTGGAGCATCCTCTTGTAATGAGAGGCGTTAGAACGCGTTAAGTCTTAGAGCAAAATTCTAATCAGAATAAGAAGAAGGATGGCACCACGGAAATATTTTCGTTCCTAGCGTGTCATTTTTATTTTTATTAAAAGGAGGCATATATGTCGGAATTCTTAAAGAAAATTACTGAACTTAAAGATCAAATTTTAAAAGGCATCAAGGATGCTGCTGATATTTTCTCTTTAAAGTCAGTCCAAGAAACACAACTTTCTAAGAAAGCTCCTATTAATGGAATGATGTCCATGATTAAGGAACTAGAAGGCGATGAAAGAGCTGAATTTGGTCAAGCAATGAATAATGCTAAAAAAGAATTAGCAGAAGCTTATGCTGCAAAAGAAAAAGAATTAAACGATGCAGCTATTAAAGCAAAGCTTGAAAAAGAAAAAATTGATATCACTCTTCCAAGTGTTACATACAAAATGGGTGGAATTAATCCATTCTATTTAATCATGGATGAAATGATTGATGTCTTTACATCTATGGGTTATGAAGTAAAAGAAGGACCAGATGTAGAGACTGATTTCTTTAACTTTGAAAGAATGAATATTCCTGTTGATCATCCTGCTAGAGAAATGCAAGATAGTTTGTACATTACAAACAGTGTTCTTTTAAGAACACATACATCGCCTGCACAAGCTCACGCAATGGATGCAGCTGGTGGAAAACCATTAAAAATCATTTGCCCAGGTAAGACATATAGAAGAGATGATGATGACGCAACACACTCACATCAATTCGGCCAACTTGAAGGATTAGTTATTGATAAAAATATTAATTTAGGTAACTTAAAAGCTACTCTTGAACTTTTCTTAAGAAAAATGTTTGGAGAGAAACGTGAAGTTAGATTTAGAAGTTCATATTTCCCATTCACAGAACCATCTGTTGAAGTTGACATTTCATGTATGAATTGCAACGGAAAAGGATGCTCAATGTGCAAGGGAACTGGATACATTGAAATTTTAGGTGCCGGTATGGTCCATCCACATGTTCTTGAAATGAGTGGATACGATCCAAAAGAATATAGTGGCTTCGCATTTGGTATCGGCATTGAACGTGTCGCAATGCTTCGTTATGGCGTTGATGACATTCGTAAATTCTATCAAGGTGATGTTCGATTTATCGAACAATTCACAAGAAAGTAGGAGATTAAAACGATGAAAATATCATTAAATTTAGTTAAAAAACTCGCAAATTTAGATGGTTTATCAATTGATGAAATTGTTAATCGTTTAACCTTTGCTGGAGTCGAAGTAGAATCTGTTGAAAAATTAGCAAATGCAACAAATCTTACAGTTGGACAAGTTTTAACTTGTGAAAACATGCCTGACAGTGATCACTTACATTTAACAACTGTTGATGCAGGCGCTCATGGAGTTCTACATATTGTTTGCGGTGCTCCAAATGTTAGAAAAGGTTTAAAAGTTATTGTTGCTTTAAATGGTGCTGTTCTTCCAGGTGGCACAATTAAAAAAGGTATGGTTCGTGGTCACGAATCCGAAGGAATGCTTTGTTCTCTTTTAGAACTCGGTGTTGAATCCAAATATTTAAGCGAAGCTCAAACAAAAGGAATTGAAGAACTTGGCGATGATGCCATCGTTGGAAATGATGATGTTTTGGGATATTTAGGTTTAGATGATGTTATTTTAGACTTAAAATTACTTGCAAATAGAAGCGATATGTATAGCGCTGAAAATGTTGCCAAGGAAATTAAAACTTTGTTTGGCTGTGAAGTTAAAGAACTTAAAAATGTTGATCAAACAAATGCTAAACTTCCATTCAAAGTTGATTCAGCAACAACTCGTTGTTCTCAATTCTCTGGACGTGTCGTTAAAGGCATTACAGTTAAAGAATCTCCTGAATGGATGAAGCGTATTTTAAGAAGCTCTGGAATCCGTTCTATCAACAATATTGTTGATATTGGTAACTATATTATGATTTTGACAGGTCAACCATTACACATGTACGACCTTGATAAATTATCTGCACAATCTTTATGTGCAAGAGATGATTACGAAGGCGATTTTGTCGCACTTGATGAACAAACATATAAGGTTCAAAAAGGCGATATCGTAATTTGCTCAAATAATATTCCTATGTGTTTAGGCGGTGTTATGGGTTCATTAGCCTGTGCAGTTGACGAAAATACAAAGAATGTTGTTGTTGAAGCTGCAAATTTTGACTTTGCTTCTATAAGAAGAACATCAATTAGATTAAATCTTTCCAGCGATTCATCCATGAGATTCGTTAAAGGAATTAATCCAAATCAATACAATAAGGTTCAAAACCTTACTGCTGAATTACTTAAAGATTTGGCTGACGCTAAAGAAATTGGTGAAATTTACAATTATTTAGCAAAAGAATATTCACCAAAAGTAATCAACTCATCAGTTGAATATATTAACGGAAGACTTGGCACTAGCTTTGCTAAAGAAGAAATTGTTGATGCTTTAACTAGAGCTTATATTAAGGTCGAAGAAAAGAATGGTGAATTAATTTGCACAATTCCAGATTCGCGTATTGATATTGGTGGAGAAGCTGATTTAAGCGAAGAAGTTATTCGTATTTTAGGCTTTGAAAATGTTAAGAGTGAACTTCCATTTGTCGAAGTTACTGTTGGACGTTGTGAAGAACTTCTTGAAAAGAAACGTATTGTAAGAAGTTTCTTACGTGGATTAGGCTTAGACGAAGGTCTTTCATATAGCTTAGTAAATTCTTACGAAGTTGATTCTTTCAACGATTTAAACAAAGAAAAAGCATATAAAGTATTAAATCCATTAACCGTTGATCATGAATTTGTTAGAACAAATCTTTTACCTTCATTAATGTCCCAATTAGCATTTAATGTTAACCACGGACAAGAAGATTTAGCTTTCTTTGAAGTATCAGACATTTATAGCGAAGAACATCGTCATATTCATTTAGGCGTCGTTCTCGCAGGCAACGATTTGAGAAGAAGCCATTTATCTGGTGAAGCTTATAGCTTCTACCATATGAAAGGCATTGTTGAAGGACTTTGCAAATTGTTCGGTATTGATGAGAAGAGATATAGCTTCCGTCGTTCAGAAATGAAGGAACTTCATCCAGGTAAATCTGCAAACCTTATTATTGATGGAAAAGTAGTCGCTTCATTTGGTGAATTACATCCAGTGGTAGCAAAACAATATGATTTAGGTTCATTGAATGCAGTTGTTATGGAAATGAATTTAGATAATTTATTTGCTGTTCGTACAAGCCAAAAGAAGATGGAAGTATTATCCAAATTCCCAACCGTTAGACGTGACTTTGCTTTCGTTGTAAAAGATGATGTTGCTACAGGCGACCTCATTAACGAAATTAAGAAAGTTAATAGAGCTTTAATTAAGACAGTCGACATCTTTGATGTCTATCGTGGTGAACACGTTAAAGAAGGTAGCTATTCATTAGCTCTTTCTGTTACATATTCTTCAATGGATAAAACATTAACTGATGCTGAAATTCAAGGTTTAAGCGAATCTATTATTAATGCATTAGCATTAAAGTTTGGAGCAGAATTACGTAAATGATAATTAATGTCAATTCTATAAAAAAGGTTGAAACCGAAATAAACGAAGATATTGTTTTTTCTAAAGAAACATATGTTTGTTCTTACCCAGCAAAAGAAATTAAAAGTTGCCACGCAAAAGCTGTAGTTAGTAAATTCAACGACTTCATTGAAGTTGTTGTATATGTTGATGCAGTGGTTAGAGTAGTAAGCTCTTATACATTGAATGAGTTTGACTATAAGATGCACACTTCTGAAGAGTACCATTTTGGCACAGTTAGAGAAGATGAAAACAGTGACATTACCCTTTATAAGGGAAATGAAATTAAGTTAGATGAATATATCTTTATGTTGATATGTGCGTCCCTTCCTATGGTCCTTGTTGCTCCTGGAGAAAAGCTTCCTAAAGGCGGCAATGGTGTAAGAGTTTTGACCGAAAAAGAGTTAGCTGAGGAACAAGAAAACGAAGTTGATCCTCGTTTCTCAAAACTAGACGAATTAGACATTGATTAGTAGTTTGGTTTAAAAGATTTTCTTATACTAAAAAACTACTAAATTTTATAACTTACTAAGTAAAGTTTGGACATCACTTGATGTCCTTTCTTTTTACGTGTGTGTACTTACACGAAATTTCTTGCACATAGCAAAGTATGACGCATATAATTAAAATGCATTAGTGGGACAAAGTGGGATATGCTATACGGTAGCTATAAACATGTTTTAGATCAAAAAGGTCGTCTCGTGATTCCAAGCAAGTTTAGAAAAGCAAATACAAAAAAGCTTTTCATTCTTAAAGGGTTCGAGGGTTCTTTAAACGTATATGGTGAAGAGAACTTCAAAACATATTTATACAAACTTCAAAACTTTAATGAGTTTGAGAAAAACGCTCGCGATGTTCTTCGTGTTGCTTTAAGTTCTGTCGTTGAACTTGAAATTGATTCCAAAAATCGTATTCAGCTCCCAAAAGAAATTATTAATAAATACGGTATCGAAAATTCAGTTACATTAGTGGGAATGATTGATCATTTCGAAATATGGAATACTTCGTCTTGGAATGACTATTTCAAAGAAAACGAGAAAAAATTTGAAGATAAATCAGAAGATCTTCTTGGTGGCAAATAATGGGCAAGCACGTTTCAGTATTACTAAACGAAGCAATTGATGGTTTAAATATTAAACCTTCAGGTCTTTATGTTGATTTAACTTTAGGACGTGCAGGTCATAGTAGCGAAATTCTTAAAAGATTAACAAGCGGTAAACTAATTTGTTTTGATAAAGACCAAGAAGCTATTAATGAATCAACTGATAAATTAGCAAAAATTGGTTCTAATTTCTTGATAAAGAAAAGTGATTTTAGAGAAATTAAGAATGTTTTGAATAAAGACGGAATCAATGAAGTTGATGGCATACTAGCAGATTTAGGAGTTTCATCTCCTCAATTTGATGAAGACAATCGTGGCTTTTCTTATAGAAGTAACGCAAAGTTAGACATGAGAATGGACACAGATCAACCTTTGACTGCATATGATGTTGTCAATACATATTCGCTTCAGGATCTAACAAGAGTTTTTAGAGAATATGGTGAAGATAAGTTCTCTTACCAAATCGCTAGAAAAATTGTTGATGTTAGACAAACTAATCCAATCGTAACCACTGAAGACTTAGTTAATTTGATTAAAACAGTAAAACCTGCGAAAGAATTGGCGAAGAAAGGACATCCTGCTAAGCAGATATTCCAGGCCTTACGTATCGAAGTCAATGATGAACTTGGTGCTCTTAAAGCAATGGTGAAAGACGCTTTAGAGATGCTAGCAGTTGGTGGCCGCTTAGTGATTATAACTTTCCATTCTTTGGAGGATAGAATTGTTAAAAATGCGTTCAACGAAGTAAGCAAAATTGAAGGCAGCAGACATAACGTTTTCAAGCTTCCAAGTGATGAAGATATTCCAAATTATCGTCTTATAAATAACAAAGTTATTATACCTAGTGATATAGAGATGGAAAACAATCCACGCAGTAAGTCTGCAAAAATGAGAATTATTGAAAGGGTAAAGAAATGAAAGATAAATTGACCAAACATGGTAAAAAATCTAGTTATTTCAAATTACGAAAGTTCTTCGTAGTTCTTTTGGTTATTCTCGGATTAACTGCTACAGTTACTATTCCAGTTGTTGCAACGATAGCCGCTAGTAGATCGGCTAATGCAACACATTTAAGTGTTGTAAAATAATACATTTGTTGCATATTTAGTTTTCAATATATAAAATATATTTTGTCGTAATATGGAAAAGCCAGTTGCTATTATAGAAATTTCGGATTCATGCGCACGCTTGCTCATTGGTGATGTAGTCAATGACAAAGCCGCTGTTATTTGTACTGCTGAAAAACCTGTCAGCGGTTTAATTTCGCGTGGTGAACCATTAGACTATATCGAACTTCAAAAAGTTATTGCTTCATTATCATCTATTTGTGATGACAACTTAAAACTTAGGGTAAAAGTTAGTGAAGCAACAATTCTTTTACCTCCAATTGGTTTTACAATTTTTCAACTGGGAAAATCTACAACATGTTCGTCATCTACAGGACATGTTCAACAATTGGATTTTGCTAACTTATTACATCAAATGAAAAATGAAACAATTCCTCAAGGTTCAATCCTTGTTGATGTTGTTCCTACATTATTCGTTCTTGATGGTGGCAGAACATTTACAACTCCACCTTTAGGTGAACAGAGTAAATCAATTGCAGCATCTGCAATGATTCATACGGTTCCTTACAAGGTATATCACCAATACACAGATATGGTTGAAGAAGCCGGAATTAGATGTAAAAAGACATTGATGTCCCCATATACAATTTGTGAACTTGTTAAGAGACAAAACGATATGCCTTTATATTATGTTCTTGTAAATATTTCTGATGGTTATACTTCATTAACACTAGTTAATAAGCACAATCCATTTGATCATAACTACTTTGCAATTGGATTTAATGACTTAGTTATGAAAGTTTCTCAAGAACTTCAAGTTAGCGAAGAAAAAGCAAAGGAACTTATTAGAGTAAATGGAATTAGCGAAAGACAATTGTCTTTTGAACCTCCTTTGGTTACTTCCCTTATGGAAGATGGAACAACAAAGACATTTACTCCAAACGATTTAAATAAAATCATTAGTGAATTCTTTGAACAATACTTTGTAAACTTCGAAGCATGTCATAGTTCCTTAGTTAATAAGCCACAATACAAAGAAAATGTTAGAAAGTTACCATTTATCATTTGCGGTGAGCTTTCGACAGTTAAAGGCTTTGACAAAATTATTAGAGAAAAATATCAATCTGTGGATAACGTTATATATCTTTGCCCAAAAGAAATTGGTGCAAGAGATACAAACTACTGTTCACTTGTTGGTGCATTATATGAAGCTGCTACCTTTAAAGGATCATGGTCAGAACAAAAGGCTATTGTTAATCCTGTTGGTAGAGTTAATGAACAAAAGTAAATTAGGAGGTCCTACTTATGATGGAAGATCTTGATAATTATGAAGCTGTTGCTCGTATCGTCGTCATTGGCGTTGGCGGAGCAGGTAATAACGCAGTTAATAGAATGATTGATGATGATTTATCATCAGTTGAATTTTATGTTGCTAATACAGATAGACAAGCTCTTGCAACAAGCAAGGCACGTAATCGCTTAGTTCTTGGTGAAGAATTAACAGGTGGTTTAGGTGCCGGCGGTGAACCAAGTGTTGGTAAAGCTGCAGCTGAAGCAAGTTCAGAAGATATTCGCGCAATCGTTAAAGGCGCAAACATGGTATTCATTGCTGCTGGTATGGGCGGTGGAACGGGTACAGGTGCTGCACCTGTTATTGCTCGTATTGCAAAAGAAGAAGGCGCTTTAACAGTTGCTATTGTTACTCGTCCATTTACTTTTGAAGGCAAGAAGAGAATTGCAAATTCTGTTGAAGGTCTTAATGAATTAAAAGAAGCTGTTGATTCTATTATTATCGTTAGTAACGATAAATTGCTTATGGTTAGTGGAACACAACCAATTTCAGAAGCCTTCAACGAATCTGATAAAGTCCTTTCTCAATCAGTTAAGACAGTTACAGATTTAATTCTTATACCAGCAATTATTAATTTAGATTTTGCTGATGTTAAAAACACATTAAAAGATTCGGGTATCGCTCTCATCGGTTTTGGTGACGGCAGTGGTCCAAATAAAGCTCAAGAAGCTGCTCAAAACGCAATTAGCAGCCCACTTCTTGAAGCAAGCATTAATGGTGCACGTCGCGCTATTTGTGCGGTTACATGTGGATCTCAAGTTTCCCTATACGAAGCTCAAGAAACTGTCGATAGAATCATTGAAGCTGCAGGAAATACAATTGATATCAAATTTGGTGTTTCAATTAATCCTCAACTCACAGATAGAATTCTTGTCTCAGTTATCGCTAGCGACTTTACTGAAGACTTCGACTTTACAAACGTTCCTCAATTCGATAAATCAATTATGTTTAAACAAGAACCAAAAAATGATTTATCATTAAATCAAGAAGAACAACCAATTCAATCAAATGATGATTTTCAAGAAAATGATGAAAATAGTTCTGATGATGAATTCCTTCCATCATTCTTGAAATCAAAACATATTGGTTAATTTATAACCAAAAAAGGAGAAAAATTATGAAGAAATTAAACATACTTGGAATAACGCTAGGTTTGGTGATTTCTTCTTTTTCTTTATTCGGTTGCAGTCAGCAAGCTACATCATCATCAAGTAGTGAGCCAAGACATCATACTGATCCATCCACAATTTTAGATGGCTACTATAAAGATTTGACTCATTGGGATAACTACATTGATTTAAAGAGACAACTTTATAACATTTGTCATAAAGACTTTGCAGCAATTTCGTATACTCAAGATCCAGAAGATCCAACTAAGGCAAATTGGTCTACAAATAGAAACGCTGATCAATCGTTAAAAAATCACGATATGGTCGATTTGCTTTATACCGATAAGGATGAATTTAAGCAAACAGGTACAACATCAAATTGGCAAAGAGAACACTGTTTCCCAGCCTCTTTAATGACCGGTTTAAGCACTGGCGAAGCTGTTAAAAATATTGGAACTGCAACAGATTTCCATAACTTAATGGCATCATATAGTAGTGCAAATAGTGCTCACTCTAACATGTCCTATGGATATGTTAATCCTAATAGTCCAATGGAAATTAAGACTACAGGAAACTGCAAATATCAAGAAGATAATCCTGAGACTTGGAATAACGATGGTGTCTTTGAACCAGCAGACGAAGATAAAGGCAGAACTTCAAGAGCAATTTTCTACATTGGGTTAATGTATGGAAACGATTCTTGGGTTCAAACGACTGACGCTGCGGGTCATACACTTTCTACAGGAATCCAAATTTTCAATAAGACTGCTCAAAAATCCTGTTCATTATATGAATCAGGAATTGGCAATAAATGCCATTCAAATAAAGAAGACCTTCTCGAATGGAATAATAAAATTCTTCCAGATAGACTTGAATATCAACATTGTACATATGTACAAAGTGTTCAACATAATAGAAATCCATTTGTTGATTTCCCAGGTTTAGTTGATTATTGCTTTGGCGATAAGATGCTTGAAGAAGGCAATTTATCCGACTTAGATAATATTTACGATATTCTTGACTTAGGAAGTGAAGAAGTCTCTGAAATTGCTGTTAAAAACGCAAAATACACATACGATGGTGGAGACAAATTTGATTCTTCAACTGATGTCGAAGTTTACGCAACTACAAAATCCTTTAAGAGAACAAAACTTGAAAAAGGACAATATACAATTGAAGGTGTTGTTGATGGAGCAAATCTTTCATCTCAACAAAACGGACAAACTGTTTATGTTGGTTATGAAAATAAGTATGCAAAATACGAAATTGGTGTAGCTAACGAAGCATGGAAAGATTGCAACTATGTTGGTTTACCAACATATTCACTTGTAAGTTACAGACCTCAACAAGTTCACTCGTTAAAAATGAACAACATGCTTTGGGATTTTGACGCTGGTGATGCAAGCAGTTCATCTGTTCTTGATGTTAATTGCAAAGAAATTGGAGTTAATCTTGGTTCAAGCGGAACTCCTGCACACACAATTGCTCTTCAAACAAATGGACCTGTCGAATTTGAAGGCAATTCAGTTGCAAAACAAATTCTTGTCGAAGCAAACTCTTCATCAAGTTGGAATGGAGGCTTCACATGTAACATTTATCTTGATAACGAAAAAGTTTACACAAGAAAGGTAAATTATTCTTCAAGATCAATGCTTCAATCTCTTGGTGTGACTTTGTCACCGTTGACACAAGGACCAGGAGTTATTAAAATTGAATTCACTGGAGTGAATACTGGTTTCAGATTAGGCCGTATTGGACTCTTAGTTGAAAAGACATCAGATTAATTGATGTTTGCAATGACGAAGACACGTTAATAAGGATACGCTCTTATAGAGAGGAAGCAGGTAGCTGGAAATGCTTCTAAGAGACACTTATTGATATCACTTCTGAGCACGCTTCCCGAACAATAAAATTAGTAGGGAAACCGGATATCTCCGTTATAGATTAATTAAGTGCTATAACTAAAGTTATAGAATTAAGGTGGTACCGCGCTTATAGCGTCCTTATATGAGGACGCTTTTTATTTGATAAAAAAGGAGAAAAGTATGGAACTTAAAAACACACTACTTATGCCAAAAACAAACTTTGAAATGAGAGGTAATCTTAACCAAAAAGAACCTATCTTAGTTAAGAAGTGGCAAGATGAAAAACTCTATGAGCAACTTTTGAAAAATCGTGAAGGATGTAAAGAATACGCATTCCACGATGGACCTCCATATGCAAATGGAAACATTCACTGTGGTCACATGCTCAATAGAACATTAAAAGATATTATTGTACGTTACAAAACAATGTCAGGATATTATGTTCCGTTCATTTTTGGATTTGATACTCATGGTCTTCCAATTGAAAACCAAGTTGTTAAATCGGGTGTTAATCGTAAAACAACTCCTGCTGCTGAATTCCGTCAAAAATGTAGAGAATATGCTTTAACTCAAGTAGCTAATCAAAAATCGCAAATCGTTAGACTTGGTGCACTTGGAGATTATGATAATGCATATTTAACATTAAAGAACGAATTCGAAGTTCAACAAATTGAAGTCTTTGCAAAGATGGCTTTACGTGGCCTCATTTACAAAGGATTAAAACCAGTTTATTGGTCTTGGAGCAGCGAATCTGCTTTAGCAGAAGCTGAAATTGAATATAAAGATGTTAGTTCATATGCAATCTATGTTGCATTTGATGTAAAAGATGGAAAAGGCGTAGTTCCAGAAGGTTCAAAATGTGTTATTTGGACTACAACTCCTTGGACACTTCCTGCTAACTTAGCAATCTCAGTTCACCCAAGATTTGAATATGGTTTATATCACACAAACAAAGGCGATTTAGTCTTGCTTAGTGAATTCAAAGAAAGATTAGTTGAAGAACTCGGCCTTACCGAATGCGAATTAATTAAATCCTTCAAAGGTCAAGATCTTGAAGGTGTTGTTTGTAAACATCCATTCTACGATAGAGATTCAATCCTTTTAGTAGGCGAACACGTTACAAACGAATCTGGTACAGGTTTAGTTCATACCGCTCCAGGACATGGTGTCGACGACTTCACAGTTTGCGCAAAATATGGCATTATGCCATATTGTCCAGTTGATGCACACGGTAATTTAACAGAAGACTGCGGTCCAGAACTTGCAGGATTATTCTATGAAGACGCTAACAAAAAAGTATTAGAAATTATTACAAATAATGGTGCTCTTCTTAAATCAGATGAGATTTGCCACAGCTATCCACACGATTGGAGAACAGGTAAACCAGTTATCTTTAGAGCAACTCCACAATGGTTTTGCTCAATTGGAATGATTAAGGAAGACTTATTAAACGAAGTTAGAAACGTTAAATGGTATCCATCATGGGGTATGGAACGTATTTCTAACATGATTAAAGATAGAACAGATTGGTGTATTTCTCGTCAACGTATTTGGGGTGTACCAATACCTATAATTTATGCTGAAGACGGTACTCCAATTATTGAAGAAAAAGTATTTGAATCCATCGTTAACAAATTCAAAGAATTTGGTAGCGACATTTGGTTTGAAAAAGATGCCGCTTTCTTCCTTCCTGAAGGATACAAGAACGAGCATTCACCAAAAGGCACTTTCACAAAAGAAAAAGATATTATGGATGTTTGGTTCGATTCCGGTTCATCATTTAATGCTGTAATGGTAAAAGGAAATCACCCATATCCATGTGATTTATATTTTGAAGGTGCTGACCAATTTAGAGGTTGGTTCAACTCTTCATTAACAATTTCAACTGCAGTTTATGGCAAAGCTCCATATAAGACAGTCGTTTCTCATGGTTGGGTTTTAGATGAAAAAGGCGAAAAGATGTCTAAGTCTAAAGGCAATGGTGTTGATCCAAATAAGATGTGCAACGTTTATGGTGCAGATATTCTTCGTTTATGGAGCGCAACTGTTAACTATCAACAAGACGTTCGCTTAAGCGAAAACTTATTAAAACAAGTCGCAGAACAATACAGAAAAATTAGAAATACATTCAAATTCTTACTTGGTAATCTTTCAAATGGAGAAACATCAAAATTTGATCCAGTTAAAGATAAAGTTAACGAATTTGACGTTGTAGATAAATTTATTCTCGCAAGATTAGAAGAAGTTAAAAATTCTGTTATTGCATCGTTTGATGATTTTGATTTTGCAAGTGGAGTAACAAAGATTATGACATTTATGTCTACCGATCTTTCAAGCTTCTACTTAGATATCGGTAAAGATATTCTTTACTGTAATTCAAAAGATTCATTACGTCGTAAACAAATGCAAAATGTTATTTACAAAGTTGCTTCTGAATTAATGGCAATGTTAACACCAGTTCTCCCATTTACAATGGAAGAAGTTCACGCAAATATGCCAGATTATAATGGTAAATCAGCCGCATTACTTGATTATCCAAAAGCAAGCAATGAATATGGTGCAGAAGTCTTAGAAGATTACGCAAACTTTGTTGAATTCCGTAATGAAGTTAATAAGGCAATTGAAGTTTTACGTGGTCAAAACATTGTTGGTTCATCACAAGAATGTGTTGCTACAGTCCCTGCTGCAAAGGTTTTAGTTAAACTTGGTCTTGATAAGAGACCTGAAGAACTTGCTAAACTTCTCATTGTTTCAAAGGTTATTGTTGATGATAAAGCTGATAAAGTTAGCATAGCTAAAGTCGGCGAAAACACACATAAATGCTTACGTTGTTGGAACTATGTCGACGAACTTATTAAGATTGACGATGAAACTTACGTATGTTCACGTTGTGGAGAGGTTTTGAAACATGAATAAGGATAAAATTAAAAGTGTTTTTAAATGGTTTTTTGACTCCTTTATTTGGTTAATGATTCTCATTTTTGTAATCGATATTGTTACAAAATGGGTTATGCAAAATACAATCCAAACCGAAATACGTGTTAAATGGGAAATTATTCCAAACTTCTTAGGAATTGGTTTATCCCATAATTTAGGTGCCGCTTGGTCAATGGGCGGTGATGGAAGCTTAAGATGGCTTTGGATTTTGATTTCAATTGTCTTATCTGGAGCATTATCTGTTTACTACGCTGTTTCTTTAAAAAAGAAATCAATGGATATTTGGACCAAAATAGGTCTTGCTTTAATGATTTCTGGTGCTGTTGGAAACATGATTGATAGATGCTTCTATTGGAACGATCTTGTTGGCTTTGATGGAGTTATTGACTGGATTGCAGTTAGACTTCCTTGGGGATATGATTTCCCAATGTTTAATATTGCGGATAGTGCTTTAGTTATTGGTGTTATTATCATTGTTATTTATTTAATTATTGAACTTATCAAAGAAGCAATTGAAAAAGGTAAATCTGGTGCTTATCAATTAACTCCTGAGCAATATGAAGCAAAGCTTAAAGAAGAAAAAGATAAAAAAGAATTAGAAGAACAAACAAAAATTGAAGAAAACAATGAAAACAATCAAAGTAAGTGAAGATTATGAAGGACTTAGACTCGATAAAGCATTAAGCATACTTCTCGAGGATATTTCACGTAGTAAAATCCAAGAGTATTTAACTCAAGGACTTATTTTGGTGAATTCAAAAAACGAAAAATCATCTTATAAATTAAGCGTAGGCGATGAAATAGTGGTGAATGATTTACCTAAACCTGTTTCTGAACTTGTTGCTGAAGATATTCCTTTGGATATTGTTTATGAAGATGACGATGTTATTGTTATTAACAAACCTAAAGGTTTAGTCGTTCATCCTGGTGCAGGAAATTTTGAACACACACTTGCGAACGCTCTTAAAGCACATAGCGATAAGTTATCTTCTTTAAATGGCGATTTTAGACCAGGAATTGTTCATAGATTAGACAAAGACACAGCAGGATTACTTGTAGTGGCTAAAAGCGACTATGCACACGCTTTTTTGGCAGATCAATTAAAAGACCATACCTTGGGTAGACGTTATTATGCGTTAGCGTTAGGCAATTTTACTGAAGAAGAAGGCAAAATTATTGCTCCTATAGGAAGAGACAAACGTTACAGACTTAAAATGGATGTCGACTTAGTAAATGGGAAAGATGCTGTTACAAACTTTAAAGTGGTGAAACGTTTCAAAGACTGTACTTTACTAGAATGTATCTTAGAGACAGGTAGAACCCATCAAATTAGAGTTCATTTAAACTACATTGGCCATCCAGTTATTGGAGATCCTTTATACGGAAAAGGGAACAAAATTATATATAACGATGGTCAACTCTTGTTTGCTCATGCTATAGCATTTATCCATCCTAGAACAAAAGAAAAAGTGGAATTCTCTGTTCCACTTCCTAATTACTTCGAGGATGTGCTCAAAAACTTAAAATAATTTAATTTGGACAACTTCGTCATAATTGGCGAAGTTTTTCTTTACAATTTTATCTAGTTCGTCTTTGCCAAACTTATTCAAAAATTGTTTAGCAAATTCAGTTACTTTAGGAGCTGCTCCAAAAGGAATTTCAACTCCGTATTTCTTATTTATTTCATCCATATTCGTTAAAAACGAATAACGAGCGATAATAGATGCTACAGCAACGCAAGGGAAATAAGATTCTCCCTTAGTTTTAAAAGTTATTCCTTTAACAATTTCTTTTGTGCCTTCTAAGTATTCATAAAAGGCTTTCTCTGTGCAGAATTGATCAACGAAAATATTTTTAACACTTGGATATTTTTTATGAAGATTAAGCAAAACCTGATTATGCATTTTTGCTTTCATCTCATTCATGTTTAGACCTTTTTCATTAACTTCGTTATATTTTTCGTTATTTAAAACTAAATTTGAGTACTTAAATTCTTTGATTAAAATTGGGCCAAGTTTTCTTATTTGTTCATCACTGAGTCGTTTTGAATCATCTACGCCTAACTCTTTTAAACGATCAATGTCGGTAGATTTAACTAAAGCAGCACATACAGTGATAGGACCAAAAAAGTCACCTGTGCCAACTTCATCAGACCCAATTTGGTTAGTTAAAACTACCCATGAAGCTTGGCTGGGTCCTTTGTCTTTTGGAGCATTTTCCATTGCTAAAGGATTAAAAATCCTCGCTTCTTTTAAAGCTGTTGGGCCAACAAACAATACCTTGTATTCTTCTTTGTCTTTTCGAATATATGCGGTGATGGTTGTTTTTCCTTTCTTAGCGAAAAAACCAACGTACTCTCCATCGTTGTCTTCTTGGTAATTTTCATAATAAGACATGATGTTTTTTAAGCCGTCATTATCTACTTTCAAAGTGACATATTGGGTCTTGTCCATATGTTGATTGTATCATAGATACGAGAAAACATATATAATCAAAGTTGTATGTTAGATATTTATGGAACATTAGAAATTAAAAGCATCTTAGAGGAAGTTGCTTCCTTTTCTCATAGCGAGATTGCTAAAACTAGAATTTTGGAATTAAAAATGCTTTCTTCAAAATCTGAAGTAAAACAGGAGCTTGCTATTTTAGATGAGATGTTATCTTGCGAGTTGAGACACGGAAAATTGCCAATCAATGTTTCGTTCGACATTGCAAAATATATTGATATGGCAAGAAAGGGAGGAATTTTAACTCCATTAGATTTAGACCATGTTGCAAACGATGTTTTGGTTTGTAATGCCTTATTTGGATATTTAGGAAAAATTGAACCTCACTTGTATCCGTTGATCTTAAAACTTGGAAACGAATTACAAGATATTTCTTCTTTAGAAAGAGCTATTCATAAAGCAATTTCTCCAAATTTATCATTTTATGATAATGCAAGTGAAGAACTTGGAAGAATTAGGAGACAAATTCTTAAACTCGAAGGTTCTATAAGAGGCATGACCAGTGAGCTAATAAATAGATACAAAGATTCGTTAAGTGAAACAACAATTACCATAAGAAACGATCATTTTGTTTTGCCTGTTAAATCCTCTGAGAAGAACAAAGTTCCAGGTGTTATTCATGACGTTAGTGATTCTGGTCAAACAACATTTATTGAGCCTAACATTCTTGTTGATTTGTCTAACCAGCTTTATTTACTTCACAAGGAAGAGAAAGAAGAAATTACTCGTATTTTAAAAGAATTGAGTATGAAAGTGGTGGAGTTGGCACCTCAAATTATTTCAAATAACAAAATTATTGCTGAATTAGATTTTATTTCCAGCAAAGCTGAATATGGAAACACCCATAATTCTTTTGTTTCGATTGTTTCAGACGAACCTGTAATCGATATTAAAGGTGCTCGTCACCCGTTAATTGATCAAGAAAAGGTTGTAGAAAACGATTTTTTGCTTAATGCTAATCAAAGATTAATTATTATTTCTGGACCTAATGCTGGTGGTAAGACAGTAGCATTAAAAACTTTAGGATTAATGGTAATGATGAATCAGATGGGTTTAGCTTTACCTACATCAACCCCAGCAACTTTATCATTCTTCCCAAGAATTTATGCAGATATAGGCGACAATCAATCACTTAGCGATAATCTTTCAACGTTCGCTGCTCACGTAAGCAATCTTTCAACCATTACACACTTTGTAAAAAGCGATGACTTAGTTTTATTAGACGAGTTAGGAACAGGAACTTCTCCAGCAGAAGGAGAGGCAATTGCAATAGCAATCTCAGATTTCCTTCTTGAAAAGAAAGTTTTTGGAATGATATCTTCTCACTTTGAAGAAATGAAAGAATATGCGTTTAGAAGAGATAACGTTAGTAACGCGATGATGGTTTTTGATGAGCAAAAATTATTGCCTACATACAAATTCCAAATTGGATATCCTGGAAGATCATATGGTTTAGAAATGGCTAAGCGTTATCATCTTGATGATAATGTTATTGCAAACGCTAAAAATAATTTAAATAAATCGAAAAAACGTTCAGTTAATGATGTTTTAGATAAGCTTAATGCAGTTTTAAGACAAAATGAAGCATTAAAAGAAGACTTATCGAAGAGAGAAAAGGCTCTTTTAATTAAAGAAAAAGATTTCAACTATCAAACCAAAGTTCTTCAAAAGAAAAGAGACAACTTAATGGAAGATGTTAAGGACGAAAAACAAAAATTAATTGAAGAAGCAAAGGAAGAAATTACGAAAATACTTCGTGTTATTTCTGATCCAAACAGCAAACAAAAAGACCTTGTTTCCGCTAAGAAATACTTAGAAAAAATGGAAGAAGGACTTGAACCTGAAGAAGAAATTGTTGAAGAAGCACCTATAAAAATAGGTGATTATGTAGAACATAGGGAGTTAGGATTGGTTGGCAAACTCGTTTCTATAAAAGGAAATAAAGCTGAAATTATTACAAATGATGGAATGAATGTTAAGACTTCTTTTGAAAAACTAACTCACGCAGACGAACCAGACAATAGATTAATGAACACACGTAATGTTGACCAAATGGTAAATGCAAATGTGTCAGTTGGTTTAGAATTAAATGTTATCGGATACCACACTGATGAAGGTGTTGAAGCTGTTGCTAAATATTTAGATTCTTGTAGATTAAAAAATTTAACCCAAGTTCGCATTATTCATGGTATGGGAACTGGTGCTTTAAGAACCGCAATTTGGAATTACTTGAAGAAATGCAATTTCATCAAAGAATATCATTATGGCGGATATTATGATGGTGGAACAGGAGCCACAATAGTTATTTTCAAATGACCGATAAAATTAAACTTGCGATACCTTTAATTCCTCATAAACCAGGCGTCTATTTGATGAAAGATAAAGACGACAAAGTTATATATGTTGGCAAAGCCAAAAATCTATATAACAGAGTTTCGCAATACTTTTTAAGACCTCAATCTGGCAAAGTTGCCAAAATGGCTTTTACTGCAGATCATTTCGAAACTATTATTACAAAAACCGAAAAAGAAGCTTTCCTTCTTGAAGAGAATTTAATTCATCAATATTACCCACGATTTAATATTTTATTAAAAGACGGAAAACATTATCCTTTTATTGCTCTAAAAAAGAAGGGTGATCCATTTTTAAAAATAAGTAGAGATTCAAATAACAAAGATTATTTCTATTTTGGACCGTTCCCAACTTCAACATATGCATACGAAGTTATCGACTTGCTTAATAGACTTTTTCCTACAAGAAAGTGCAGAAATATTCCATCAAGCCCATGTCTTTACTATCATATGGGGCAATGTTTAGGACCTTGTATTAACAAAATTGATGAATCTGTTTACGAAGACTTATTTGAAAAGATTAAAGCCTTTCTTGAAGGAAGAGATGATTCAATCAAAAAGAGAATTAAGGAAGACATGATTGCCTATTCTCAAAAAGAAGAATATGAAAAAGCTGCTGAAGTAAAGCAATTATTAGACGCGATAGATCACGTTGTTAGTAAACAAACTGTTGAAACTAAAGATAAGGCTGATAGGGATGTTTTTGCCTATACTTCAAGAGACGGATATTTATCACTTGCATTATTGACTTATAGAGGCGGAATTCTTTTAGGTAAAGAAACATTTGTTGTTGAACAATTTGGTGAATTAGAAGAACAAATTGAAGAATTAATTCTTCATTATTATTCTACGCATCAACTCCCTAAAGAAATTGTTATTAATATTTCTGGTTTAAAAGAAGCTATCGAAAGTATATACGATGTCAATGTTATCTCAGCTACAAAAGGTGTGTTATATGAGCAAGTTACAATTGCAAATTTAAACGCTAAACAAGAACTTGATAGTCACTTTCAAAGTGCACGTTTGAATGATGATACTCAACATTTATTGGACGAATTAGGCGGTTTGATTGGAATTAAAACACCATACAGAATTGAATTGTTCGATAATTCTCATTTACAAGGCGACTGCCCTGTCGGCGCAATGGTTTGCTTTATAAATGGTGAACCTGTAAAGAAAATGTATAGAAAATACAACATTGAAGGCAAAGAAAAACGTGACGACTATTCTTCAATGAAAGAAGTTATGACACGTCGATATTCTCGTTTAAAAGAAAACGGTGAAGAATTTCCTGATTTAATTTTAACTGATGGTGGTCTCGGTCAAGTTCATGCTGGAATTGAAGCTTTAGAAGCAATGAATATCAACATTCCAGTGTATGGATTGTTTAAAAATGATAAACACCAAACTAAAGGTTTGATAGATAAAGATGGCAAAGTTTATCCGATTGAAGATAAATCGTTATTTTTCATGCTGGTAAGAATGCAAGATGAGGTTCATAGGTTTGCAATAACCTTCCATAGAGAAAAGAGAAATAAAAAAGCTCAAGAAGGAATTTTAGATAATATTCTTGGTCTTGGTACAAAAAGAAAAGAAATTGTAAAACATAATTATCCAGATATAGACGCGCTAAAAAATGCTACAAAGGAAGAATTAATGCAATTCGTGCCCGAAGATGTAGCAATTAGAATAATAGAAAAACTAAACAAAATTAAAGAATTTTAATTGAAAAAGCAGGACATTTTAATTATTATATAGTCGTTGCCCTCATAGCTCAGGTGGATAGAGCAACTGCCTTCTAAGCAGTGGGTCGAACGTTCGAGTCGTTTTGAGGGCGCCATCATTAAAAATGCGACATTCTGTCACCAGGGTGTCGTTTTTTAATACCTATATACTTTGTATATAAAAATCAAAATCCATTTCAACTAATGTCGCGTTTTTTGAGAAAATATGGTAAAGTATCAATAATTATACCCCGTCTAAATAGTCGCGTTTTCTTAAATATCGTAAAATTATGCTGAGGTGATGAGAATGAACAATAAATCAGATACAAATTCCATTAGGCATTATTGTGCACTGCACAAACAGATGATTTTTGATGTAAGCGAGGTAAAAGATAAGTTTCCGCTTGTTAGTGACAGCAACTTTAGGAAATATGTTAGCCGACTCGTTGAAGAAAGAGTTCTAACTGTTATTTCTAAAGGCATCTATTTTATCGGAGATGAATTACCGGATAATTTAGAAAAATTACTTCTGGACCATTATTTTGATCCAAGAACGGATAGGCCTGCGAAAGATTATCTTTTGTATAAACTAGGAATAACCGAAACTAAACCAGAGACACTTACCTTTTATAAATTATGGAAGAAAGGAAATAAGAAAATCGGGAATCTTCAAATTCTAGAATGCAAAGGGTATGTGCTCGATGACGAATTAGAAACAGAAACTTTGCTAGACCTAGTCGCAGCAGAAAACGATGTATCGGAAGAAGATAAATACTCTTATGTCCAAAAAATAGTAGAGCTTTGCTATTCGACTCAGGGAAAACTTAAGTTCCCATATTTTTTGCAGCACCCAAGATACGTTTATTCAAGACTTGCTAATTGGCTCGATCAATTGCATATATCTAATGAGGTGATGCAAGAATATGAGAAGCAAGTTGAACATTCCAATCGACTTTGATGAAACTGGTTTTAAAAGGTATGTCTCTTATCAATGCGGCATGGCGGCTCATTATATAGAAATATATGAGGTGTTAGACCTTACTATCATTGATTATGAAGCATATGCGGAAGCGGTTGCTATTATGGATCTGGATGAGCAATTCAGGTCTTTTTTAAACGAGGAAGAGAAGGCGGCGATACATTTTCTAAGTTATCATAATCCAAACGAAAATCCCCCAGAAAATTATCGTTCTTTGATCTCGAGTGCTTATAGAAAATGGTATCGGATTTTCTATAAGAAAAACAAAGAGGACTGCCCAGATATTAACCCTAAAAGATTAGGGAAAATTATGAAAAGGATAAGACTGCAAAACGATATAAAAACAGCACATCTAGCAAGAATGACAGAAGTTGATAGAAGTACTGTATCTTTATATGAATCTGGCAGCAGAATGCCTAGTCTAAATTACATTCATAAATTTTGTTTTTCTTTTGGATTGAAAATTGATACATTGATTGCTCTTTCTTTTGAAAACACAATCAACAAGACAAATTTACTGGAAATAATGGATAAAAAACGCGACATATGATATTATATTTAAGATCAATAGTTCTTAAATGGAGGTAGCGCATGTCTTTACAACCTTTCGTTAAATGGGCTGGCGGGAAGCGTCAACTCATGGATAAACTTTTAGAGTTTAAGCCTAAAAAATACGGCCGTTATTTTGAACCATTTGTTGGCGGCGGTGCTCTATTATTAGAATTAGCACCTAATCACGCGACTATTAATGACTCTAATAAAGAACTTGTTTATGTTTACAAATGCTTAAGAAGCAAAAAACTTTTCAAAAAAATGTATGACATATGCAAAGAACACGAGAAAAATCACTCCGAGGAATATTACTATGAAGTAAGAAACCTCGACCGTAAAAAGACATTCTTTGCGAAAATGACAATGCCGGAAAAGGCTGCAAGATGTCTATATTTAAATAAAGCTTGTTTTAATGGCTTATTTAGAGTTAGTGGAAAAGGCTATTTTAATGTTCCTTCAGGCAAGAAAGACAAAGTTAAATGTTTTGATGAGGACAATATTCTTGAACTACATAAATATTTCAATACAAAAAAGCCCATCATACTAAATAAGGATTTTGCTAAAGCTGTTGCTACGGCTAAAGCTGGTGATTTCGTCTATTTTGACCCACCTTATGATGTTGTTGGAGAACAATCTTTCACTTCATATACCGCTAATGGTTTTGGAAAAGATGAGCAAATAAGATTAAGAGATTTGATTGTCGAACTCACAAATAAAGGCGTATTCGTTATGGCAAGTAATGCCAGAACGCCATTTATTGAAGAAATTTATAAAGATTTTAACGTCCACATTGTTAACGCAAAAAGAATGATTAACTCTAAAGCTGATGGCCGCGGGGCTGTTGAAGAAGTAATTATTACGAACTATTAATATGTATACAAAGCGAGATGTGTTTTTTACTGATAATGTTTTCACTCTCTTAAAAGGAGATTCTTTTAAAATACTCAAACGTATCGAACCAAAATCAATAAATATGATTTTTGCAGATCCTCCTTATTTTTTATCTAGCGGTGGGATAAGCTGCCAAAACGGAAAGCAAGTATCCGTTAATAAAGGTGAGTGGGATTATTCAAAAACGATTGAAGATAGAATCAAATACCATAGAAAATGGATTTCTCTTTGTAGAGATGTTCTTAAAGATGATGGAACTATAATGATTTCGTCGACTCTTCATAGTGTGTATGCGATTGGGGTAGCGCTTGAATTGGAAGGTTATTCCATCATTAATAACATTATTTGGAAAAAAACAAATCCAGCACCAAATTTAGCTTGTAGATGTTTCACGCATTCAACAGAAACAATAATATGGGCAAGAAAACAATTATCCTTAAAGAAAAAAGGAAAACATTACTTTAATTACGAGGCAATGAAAGAAGAAAATGGTGGCAAACAAATGAAGGATGTCTGGGAATTTGAATCTGAGCCAGAAATATTTGAATGTGGCACTTCTCCAAAAAATGAGAAAAGATTTGGAAAACATCCAACTCAAAAACCAATTAAGTTATTGGAGAGACTAATCAAGGCTGCTTCAAAAGAGGGCGATTTGATTCTCGATCCCTTTAATGGTTCCGGTACCACAGGCATTGTTGCGACTACTTTAAAAAGAAATTATATCGGCATTGAATTAGATGAAGAATATCTGACATTAACAAAAAACAGATATCTAGGAGGCAATAAATAATGAAGAAACGTGATTTTAATACTTGGCTATCTTCTATGAAGGATAGCATTGCTACATGGACTTATTACACTGACTTTAAGAAAGTTTACGAGAACGTTCAAAAAGTTAAGGTTGAACTTAATATCCTTAATTCGTTGATAGGCTCTAGAAACATTGAAGAAGAGTTTAAATCTATCGTTAAGCAGTACCCTAATGTTTTGGTCGTGGTACCTATTTTACTTGCCAAAAGAGAAGCTGAAATTAAAGTTCAAGATGCAGATGGAAGTTATATCTTTAACTTTGTTAAGATGAATTATTCGGTTGAACAATATACACTTTTTATGAGAAATAGTGGCTTGTTTGACTTATTACAAAATCATATCATCAATAACCTTGTAGACTATGTATTAGGCATCGAAGTTGGTATGGACACTAATGGTAGAAAAAATAGAACGGGTCATGTCATGGAGGACCTTGTTGAATCTTATTTGATTAAGGCAGGATTAGTTAAAGGAAAGACCTATTTTAAGGAAATGTATGCTTCTGACATCGAAAGGAAGTTTGGTTTAGATTTGTCTAAGTTAAGCAATGATGGAAAAGCAGAAAAGAGATTTGACTTTGTCTTCGTTGGAGCAATGGGAATTGTTTACGGCTGTGAGTGCAATTTCTATAGTGGCGGAGGTTCTAAACTGAACGAAACAGCTAGAAGCTATAAGACTTTAACTAACGAAGCGAAAGAAATTAATGGTTTTGAATTTGCGTGGTTTACCGATGGAATAGGTTGGAATTCCGCTAGACATAACTTGGAAGAAACATTCGATGTTCTATCTCATCTCTATAATCTTAATGACCTTGAAAACGGTGCTATTGAATCGTTAGTTGATAACACAAAATATCTTAATAATCTATTATCTTAAAGATAATCATATTCTGAATAATTGAGTATAAATTAGCCATATAAACAGAATCGAACTACCGAAAATCACTGATTTTATGTATTGGTTCCATTCACTTTTT
>CALEHV010000007.1 GCA_937876465.1 uncultured Bacillota bacterium
ACGGAGGAGAATCGATGAATGGTAAAACCAAAATTGAGTACGAACGTCTCCTCGAATTATTTAAGGATGTCGATGAGACAAAAAGAAATCTTGTTGATGAGCTGCTAAAGAAGGCAGCTTTTTTAAAGGTTGAATTAGATAGTCTTGAAGATGAAATTAGAAAGAACGGATGCATGACAGTAGTGAAAGGACAGTATATCGTTTCGCTCGCATACAAAACTTTTCTTCAATCTTTAGGAACTTATCAAACAATCATCAAAACTTTAAATTCAATCATTGGTAAGAATGAAACCGATGAAGATGATGAGTTTGATGAATTTATTAATAAAATTAATGGAGGAAATTAATATGTCTTATAACATAAACATTCACGTTAATAAAAACGGTAAGTTGGAAACTGAAGAATTTCCTCTAGAACTTTCAGTTTATCGCGAATCAAGAAGAGTAAAACTTTTATTTACTGTCGATACTGAAATTGATTCAACTTACCATTATTTGAAACTTACTCATAGGGATGTGACTTATTTGTACCGAGTTCACAATAATGCATTTGAAATTCCTAAAGCAATTACAGCCTACGAAGGTAGGTGGGAATTAAGTTTTGTGGCGTGTGATGAACCTGCTAATAGTGATTCAACAATTACAGCTGATTACATCTATGCTTCAGAACCAATTGTGTGTGATGTGGTAAGAGGAAATCTTGGAATAATTCATACTTCCGAAGAGTACAAGCTTTTAATAAAAATTGTTGAAGGAACATTTGATCGCTTTGAAATTCCTAGTGGTGCTGAGTACATTTGTGCCAATTTCCTAGCTAACATTTCAAACGAATTCACAGTTTTCGTTCCAACAACAATCAAAAACATTAAATCTCATGCTTTCTATGATAGTGGTTGCACTTCAATCGAATTTGAACCTGGCAGCCAATTAACTACTCTAGAAGCAAACGCTCTATATAGAATTACGAATCTAGGAAACATTAACTTCCCTGCATCACTTTCTTCTTGGGGCAACTATAACCTTTCTTATTGTGGATGTGAAAGAATAACCTTTGAAGCTAATTCCAATTTGAGGAATCTAGGAAATTATTCGTTCTGGAATATACCTAACTTGGTTACACTAGAACTTCCTGATAGATTGCAAACTCTAAGTGGTGGTACAGCTGTTATTAAAGGCTGTCCAAATTTAGAAGAACTTTGGATTCCAAATAGCTTAACTTCTCCAATTCCACAAAATGCTATTGAAGAATGTCCATTACTTTCTAGAATCGTTTTACAAAGTAATTTCAATGTTGCCGCGAATTTTGGTAATGTTACTGCCTTAACAAGAAACACGGTTATTGCTATGTTTAGGGCTTTGAAGGATTTATCCGGATCAGCCACAAAGACAATATCACTTCATACCTCAGTAATTTCAAGACTTGAGAGTGAAGATATCGAAATCGCAACTAGCAAAAACTGGTCAGTTGGCGAAATTGGTGGAGAAGACGTTCTTGATGGAGCAACATTCCATTATGAAAATTCATCAGTTTCAATGGATATTTCTTTCTCTAACGGAACTGGAACAATCACAAATGGAACTGCTACGGCATCATTCCAATACGAATATCCAACAAGCACAACATTTAAACTCACTTTTGATTCAAGCTATGTCGAGTCTCAATGGGGAAGTTATAAACTTTGTGAAGAGGGAAGCTTTATTAACGATACTGGTGTAATTACTTTAAGTAGTGGTGAAGCCTCAACGGTTAAATTCAAAACTTATAGCAATACAGGTGTCGGAACCAATAGAACCTTTAATAGGGTTAGGGAGGATAGTTAATGGAACTTATAACTAAAAACAATGTTCAAGTTTTAGTTGCATCTCCTGGTCATGTTCTTCAATCCGTGACGAATGGCCTCATTATTGGGCGCAAACTTATATTTGGGAAAAATGATGATATTAAGCATTATCACGAGATTCCAATAGAAGTTGAAGATGCAAATGAAAGTGGAAATAGCTCAGAATGAGTTTCTTGCTATCGTACATCAACGAAATTGAGTCAGGGCGCATAGTTGCTGGTCAAGAACTAAAAAGTGTCTTAAAACGCTTAAAAAGTGATTTGAATAATCCACGCTATGAATATGATGAAAAACCTGGGCAAATTCGAATTGAGTTTATTGAAAGGTTTTGTAAACATACTAAATCGCCATTTAATGGACAACCCTTTAAACTAGAACTTTGGGAGAAAGCGTTTCTAGAAGCTGCTTACGGATTTAAATACAAAAGTAGTGGTTTAAGAAGATTTAATGAAGCGCTTCTTTTAATTGCTAGAAAAAATGGTAAAACCACTTTTATTGCAGGAATTGACCTAGCCGAGTTTTTCTTATCAAAAGGTGGAACCGATATTGTTTGCGCGAGTAACACGAATGACCAGGCATCCATTCTTTTTGAAGAAATCAACAATATGCGTGAGCAGAGCAGAGCTCTTAGAAATGAGAAACGCTCAAAAAAGAATATTTTCTATATCTATTCTCCAAAGAGCAAAAACAAAATCAAAAAACTTTCTGCTCAATCAAGAAACAAAGATGGTTACAACATTGAAGTTGGCTGCATCGATGAAGTTCATGAGATGACTGATAGCAAAGTTTATGATGCTATAAAGCAATCTCAATCAACAAAACAAGAACCTTTGATTTTTATTATTACAACCGAAGGAACTACTGTTGATGGCTTTTTAGATAACAAACTGGCTTATGTAAGAAAAATGATTAAGGGCGAGATTGAAGATGAAAAGATTCTCCCTTGGTTATATACACAGGACTCAGTTGATGAAATTTTCAATGATCCTACAAGTTGGGTTAAATCAAATCCTTCTTTAGGTTCTATTAAGACTTTGTCTTATTTTAATGACATTATGAATAAAGCCCGAAATGACATGGCTACAAAAGTAACAATGCTTTGTAAGGACTTTAATATTAAACAAATTGAATCTGGTTCATGGCTTACCTTTAGTGAGCTTAACAATGAAGAAACATATAAACTTACCGATTTGTCTGATAGCTATGCAATTGGAGGAGTTGACCTATCAAGTACAACAGACCTTACAGCTGCAGTTTTACTATTAGTTAAAAACGGCAAAAAATATGTGATTCCACATTTCTTTATGCCAAGTGAACTGGTTCAGAAACGAGTTGAAGAGGATAAGATTCCGTATGACATTTGGGTGAAAAAGGGATATGTCACCTTAACCCAAGGAAATCAAAATGACTTTTCTTTAGTAACGCAATGGTTCCTCAAGATGGTTAGGGAGTTTGATATCCGTCCTTTGTGGATTGGTTACGATCCATGGAATTCTCAATATTGGGTTAAGGAAATGGAAGATGCTGGTTTCACAATGGAAAAGATACGTCAGGGAATTTTCACTCTAAGTGAACCAATGAAACAGCTCGAGGGTGATTTAAAAAATAAATTAATCAATTACAACAATCATCCAATTTTGAAATGGTGCTTTGCTAACACCCAAGCAAAAGTTGATGTTAATGGAAATATTCAACCGAGCAAATTAAATAGCAAGTTAAAAAGAATTGATGGCTGTGTGGCGCTTATCATTGCCTATGCAGTTATGACTAGATACAAAAATGATTATGAGAACATGGTTAATTAGGAGGGTAATCAATGAGCTTACGTGATATATTTCAGCGAAAGAAAAAAGTTATCTCGCCAATTAACTATGAGACACAAGTCTTTCGTTCTACATTGAATTTGTTTTCTGATTTTGGAGATAACATTAATGCTTCAGATGTTGTGAAGATTTGCATTGATAGAATTGCAACACACACAGCAAAGCTGAAACCAAGATATGTTAAAACTGAAAACGATGAAACAGTTCAAGAAAAAAGTGGTAGTTTGGCTTACTTATTAAAGTTTCAACCCAACTACCTAATGACGCCATTCGATTTTATTTATCGAGTGGTTACATTGCTCTACTTAAATAACAATGCGTTTATTTATCCAGAGTACGATCCAGTTACTTATGAGTTAAGAGCCCTTTGGCCTATTAAACCAAGTAACGTTGAAGCATTAAAAGATGAGAGTGGAAGTATTTATTTCCGCTTTTATTTTAAGGACGCAAAACCATACACGCTCCCATATGATTCAATTATTCATTTAAGACGATTTTTTGGGATTAACGATGTATTTGGTGGAACTGGCGCAATTGCTGACCATAGTGCATTACTAAAAACTATCAAAATCAATGACTCTGTTTTACAGGGCTTAGATAATGCCGTTAGATCATCTTTCCAAATTAAAGGGCTACTTAAGATTAATGGTATCCTCTCGGAAAAAGATAAAGCAGCACAAAAGAAAGAGTTTGATGATGCCTTAAAAGAATCAATGAGTGGTGGAGGTTCTTCCATTGTTCCTGTTGATTTAAAAAGTGATTATGTGCCACTTACAACTGACCCTAAATTAGTTGATTCAACAACTCTTTCATTTTTGCAAAAGAAAATCATCTCTTACTTTGGTGTAAGTGAAGCGATTTTTGATAACAAATATGATGAAAACGAGTACAACGCTTTCTATGAAAGTGTAGTTGAAGGAATAGCAATATCTCTTTCTGAGGCATTTTCAAAAGCACTTCTAACTCGAAACCAACTAGAAAAGGGTGAGCAAATTATCTTTTATTCTGAACGCCTTCAATACGCAAGTTGGAATACAAAGGTTCAAGCAATAGAAAAATTGATGGGTTTAGGAATCCTTTCTTTAAACGAATCTAGAGCATTGCTTGGTTTTGAACCAATAGAAGGTGGAAGTAAGAGATTGCAATCACTCAACTATGTTGATGCTGATAAAGCTAGTGAATATCAACTAGACAAATTCTTTAAACATCCAAAATCCAAGGAGGAAGTAAACGATGAACAATAAAGAAACAAGATTCTCATCTATCGAGTCACGAAAAGATGAAGAAAATGAAACCAAGATGGTGGTTGAAGGCTATGCGATTGTATTTGATGAGGAAACACTTATCGGTACTGAAGAGCATGGTTTTTTAGAAACTATTGATAAAAATGCTTTAAAAGAAGCAAACATTAAAGATGTGCCATTCAAGTATAACCATACTGATAATGTGCTTATCTTAGCGAGAACTAGAAATGGTTCTCTTTCTTTAGAAGTCGATGAAAAAG
>CALEHV010000008.1 GCA_937876465.1 uncultured Bacillota bacterium
TCACATAGTTAACATTATCTCATCTCTTCTTCTAAAATTTCTTTAACTTTATCTTCTAGTTCTTTACCCTCCTTCATTAATTCAAATAATTCTGCTGAGGTTTTTCTAAGTTCTTCTTGAATTTCTTCAGGAGTCATCTTATTTGATTCATCAGCACCTACATAACGCCCAGGATTAAGTGAATAATCTTTGGAAATGATTTCATCAAGAGTTGCTCTCTTGCAGAAACCAGGGACGTCTTCTAAGACACCACCACCAAAGTCTTTATAAGCTTTGACAATTTTTTGAATGTCAGTAGCTTCTAGGACTCTGATTTTTCTACTAATCAATTTTCCCATTGAATCAGCATTTATAAATAAGACATCAGTGTCTGTTTTTGCTTTATTTAATATCCAACATTGAACCGAAATTGAAACGTTAGAGAATAATTTATTTGGCAGAGCCAATATTGCTTCAACTTTTCCGGATTCAATCATTGCTTTTCTTATCTTGTAATCGTCTTGAGCATTGCTTGTTGTAGCACCATTAGGCATAAGAATTGCTGCTTTTCCTCTAGGTGCTAGTTTTGAATACATTAATGAAAGCCAAGCATAGTTGCCATCTTTATCGTTTGGTCTACCAAATACCCAACGAGGATCTCCTTCCAAAGAAGGCTTCCAGTATTCTTTTAAGTTATATGGTGGATTTGCAATAATAAAATCTGCTCTAAGTGCTTTATGCAAATCATCAGTAAATGAGTCACCATTCCTTTCGCCTAAATTACCTTCTAGGCCACGTATAGCTAAATTCATTTTAGCCATTTTCCATGTTCCTGGATTTGATTCTTGCCCGAAAATAGAAATATCATCAACCAAACCTTGATGTTCTTTAACGAATTTAGAACATTGGACAAACATTCCGCCAGAACCACAACAAGGGTCATAAACACGGCCTTTATATGGCTCCAATATATCAACCATTAATTCAACAACAGATTTTGGCGTAAAGAATTCTCCACCCTTAGTAGGAACATATTTAGCAAATGCACCAACATAATATTCATAAACTTGACCGAAGAAATCTCCATCAGCATCTTCCATATTTAGATTGTTACTAAAGAAATCAACTAATTCACCAAGAGCTGTTTTATCTAATTCGCTCTTCGAATATGTCTTAGGAAGGATGCCTTTTAATTGATTATTTGTTCTTTCCAAAACAATAAAAGCATTATCAATAATTTGTCCTAAATCTTCTTGCTTGGAATGTCTTGAAACTTCTTCCCAGAGAGCTTCATGTGGAACTACGAAAACGTGGTCTGATATGTAATAATCTTCATCATCTTCTCTTCCATCACCAGCTTTTTTGAGTTCATTGTATTTTGCTGTATATTTATCGCTGACATACTTAAGAAAAACGAGTCCAAGAACTACATTTTTGTAATCAGTAGGATCACATTTATCTCTAAGTTTTTCAGCAGCTTTCCATAAAATATCTTCATTAATTATCTGTGACATATTAGCAATCTCCCTTGCCCTAAAAAACCGTTTATTAGTTTATCACATGAAGAAAGAATTATAAATCCTTTCTGGCGTGTAAACTTAAGAAACAATAATTAAAACTTGCCCACTTGGGCCATTGAAATCAGATAAAAGTTTGTGATAAATTATTCCCGCTGTTCAATTAGATCTGTAGTTACATTTCTTTGGAAACAAGCACGTCCTTTTGGAAAGAGAGCCAGACTCACGGCTCTTTTTGTTTCTGGTTTTCAAAATTTCAAAATATTTTCTCAAACTGTAAAAATTGAGCCTCGCGTATTTCTGAGGTGGGGCCAACGGTACTGTGAGCAAAAGAAAAGAACCGATACCGGGGGGGCGGTCATCGATTCATTTTTTATTAATATAATTAATAAAGTCCTAGCTCTTTAATTTGTTTTTCTCGAGCATCAGCTAGTTCTAATAACTCTTTTCTTTCTTTAGGATCATCAATACATAGCTTTATTGAATCTCTAAATTCTTCAATGCTATACCAGAAGGGTTCGTCATCTTTGCCAAACCAATCGACGTACCAATAAACGTCATGGTCAATATCACCAAAGATTTCATATTCGATTTTGAAGAAATTACTACGATTTTTCTTTTTAAGAAACTCTTTTAGAATTTTAGTTGGAATAATTTCGTGTCTAATATTGAAACTTCTATCCAAATATAGAATTGCACTTATATCTTTATTGATAAATGTATGATTCAAATGCATGCCTTCATGTTTGCCAAATCGACCATAGACAGGTTCTCCATCTTTATGAACAGTTAGAGCAGACCATCTAAGGCTTTTATATTTCTCTGCTAGTTCAGCCATCTTAACAAAGCCCTTAACAGACTTTTTATATTCTTTTTTAAATGATGTTTCCATTATTTGTTTCCCTTCTTGGCTTCCTTAATTTGAGAAGCCTTTTTCTTAATCTTGTCATAACGAGCTTGTCTGATGATTTCATTAGCTTCAGTAAGTTCGTCATCATTAATATCCATCCATAGCTCTGGCTGGGCCTTATTTTCCATGATCTCTAATTCTTCTTTTCTTGGATGGAATTCTCTACCGAATTTAACAGTAAGGAGATATTTAATTGCATCTACATCTGGAGGAAATTCTTTCTCCACCTCTTGAACCGCTTGATAATCTCTGCCACCGCCATCTCTTTTCATAGATCTAACTTTCGTTGTTGAGATATATCCAACAGCTCTCTTTTTAAGAGCAGACATCACATCTGCTTTTAGAAGTTCATCCCCATACGCTAGAGCATCACGTATTTCCTTATGTTTGTTTTTAAGTGTAATGAATGTTTGTTCTGAAATGCCTAAATCAGAAGCCATTCTTTTTTGTGAATAAAAATTAGAGCTAGCGCCCCTCAGATATGAAATCTTGGTATTTAATAGCCCTTCCTTTTTCCATTTGATGAATGTGTCTTCATTGCGTCTCACTTTCTATTTACACTTTCCAAAGCCCTTAGTGATTCAAATTGTTAAAACACTATGACCCGCTTAGATATTAGCAAATCTAAAAGTCTCTGCCTACGTGCCTAGTGTACACTTCGTACTTTGTACGCATTCATTTTGAAACAATAACTAATAGCAACAAACAATAATCAAAATATAATCAATCAGTAATCGAATATATATCCATACTTCCACTCACATATATTATCGGAACATTAAACATTGCTATTAAATTTCTATGAATATTTTTAACAAGAATAATTAAAAAAAACCTCTCTAACTCATCTGAATCAGGGAGGCTTCATAACTTAATAATCAATAATGACTTTTCTAACAATGGCTCTAAGATGCCTTCTTAAGTTTGGATAATATCTTCTTTGTTTTCTTCTTAACACTGGAGAATAGTACTCAATGTAAAGGTCTTTGTGTTCGGCATCCAATTGTGATTCTTCTCCTTGAATATCAGTAGCAACAAGTTTAGTAAAAAATTCGCAGACAGCTACTCTAAGTTTTTTATCTTCTCCTTTATATTCATAGTCTTCATTAAGCAAGACGTAGCTAAGTTTTCTAGGATCTAATTTATTTACACAATGTTCTACGTTTTCTACTATTACGAGTGCTCCTGCTGGCGCATTTAGAATTTCGTTATATTCAGTTAGTCTGATTGCAAAAAGATTCGTTCTTTCGCTGTTTCTAATATTGTTTTTGAAGTCATATTGTTCTGATTTGAAGGTTTTAGTTTCTTTATCATCAATTGTACTTCTTTTGTTTTGATACATTTTATAGGCTTTTCCTTTAATCTCGATAGGCGTAATTTCTTGTCTCCAAACATCTATTTCACTAACGATCTCCGCACCAGAAAAGGTATCGATTCCTGTTAACGTATCCATCGAAACGTTTAAACCACTAGCAATTTTATAAGCTGTTTCAAATGGAGGAATACGTTTTCCTTTTGCGTACATTGAAATAGTGTTTTGATGAACCCCTATCAATTCTGCTAGTTCTTTCTCAGACATGTTTCTTTTTTTAAGTAAATCTTTTAGATTTCTACTAAATATCACGTCTAAGTTTGGTAATGAATAGCTCATGATTAAACCCTCCGAATAAGTTTTTTTGTTATTTTTTCATAAATATTCTACTACAAAATCACTGTTTTTGTTATTTTTGTTAGTTCCGAGCAATTTATTCCGAGCTAAATTTTATAACATTTGAACACAAAATTGAGTGATTTTTAGCAAGATTTTTTCTGACTTAAAGGTGACGCTAAAATGCATGTTATTCTAATCTCGCAACCAAGTTAAACTGCGGTTTGTAGAAAGGAGAAAATATGCGCTTATATCTATTAGAACTAAGACATCAAAAAGGATATTCAATGCGTAAGCTTGCTAGAGAAACAAATATGTCCTATCAGCATTATGTCAGACTAGAAACCGGAAGAATTGGCGAAAGAGTTGGATTAATAACAATGGGCCGTATTGCAAAGGCTCTTGGAGTTAGTTTAGATACAATTTATCCGCTCGAAGAAGAATATGTTGAATCTCTTATCAAAGACAAAGAATTAAAAGAAGTTAATAACTCAGGAAAGGAGGAATAAGGAATGGAGTATCGCCAATACCTACTAGAAAGAAGATTGAAATTAGATCTCTCAATAAACATGTTGTGCAAAATGACTGAAAGTTCAAGACAGCACTACTATAGAGTTGAAAGAGGCATCTCAACAACAAAGTTGACATTCGTCTATATGTGTAAAATTGCGAAAGCATTAGATTTCACATTAGAGGAAATGTTTCACTATGAAACGATGTATCTAGAATCCTTAAAACTTAAAGATGAATCAAATTAATTGGAAGGATGAAATAAACCGCTACATACAGACGTTAGATCGTAAGCCAATTACTAGAGATTCATATAATAGGATTCTCAATTCGTTCTATGAATACCTTATTAGCACTTCAAAACTTACACCAAGTAAAGAAGACATTATTGTTTATAAGGAATATCTAAAAGAACATGTTGGCTCAGCAACTGTTCAAAAGGTAATGGTTGTTCTAAGAGGATTCTTCATTGATCTGGCCAGTAACGGAATTTATCCAAACATTATGCTTGGAATCCGTGGTGAAAAGATTAACAGGAATTTCAAAAGAAGCGCTCTAACAATCGAAGAAGTATCTAAGCTTCTGAAGAAAGCCAAGAAACTTGCCACCACCCTAGAAGGCAAAAGAAACTATGCAATAGTGTCATTAATTGCTACCGCTGGCCTTAGAACTATTGAGGTTGAAAGAGCTAATAAAAATGACTTCTCATCTAAAGGAGACGTACACATCCTATTCATCCAAGGCAAAGGAAGAGATGATAAATCAGACTATGCCAAAATCTCAAATGAGGTTTACTCCATTATCGAAGATTACATATTCGCAAGAAACGATAATGAAGAAGCTCTGTTTGTGACTCATAGTAGAAACACAAAACCTAGCAGATTAACTACTAAAAACATTCGTGGAATCGTCAAAGAACTTCTTAGAAGAATCGGAATTGATGATCCACATTACTCAGCACATTCATTAAGACATTCATTAGCTACAAACCTGATTAAAAACGGAATGAGCATTAATGAGGCTCAATTGTTGCTCAGACATAAAGATATCTCCACCACAATGTTTTATGTCCATAGCATCGATAGAGAATCAAATAATGGTGAATTAATAATGTCAGACATTCTATTTGGAGGCAAAAACAATGGAAAACAATAACAACATCATCTACAGCGTTAATGATGTAATGGAAATCCTACAATTGGCTAGAGCCACCATCCTTAATTTTATTAAGAAGGGTGAACTTAAAGCTGCATATCTAGGTAACCAATACAGAATTCGTAAAGAAGATTTAGATTCCTTCATTGAAGCAAAAAGCAAATAACTTTGAAGGAAGGGATTTAGGGATAGAAGAGATATATCATGATTTCTGAAAATTATGATGAAAGATAAAAGGGATAGAGGTGATTAATAATGGATAAAAATGAAAAGATAAATTTACCTGATAAAACTATTGATATAGAAGCTTCAATTGAAGAAGTTCCTTATAAGCTTTGCTATTGGTGTAAATACATCATTAGAAACGGTTTAATCTCTGCAACAGAATTAGATCTACCATTATTTAATGACTTTCTTGGAAAAATTGAAGGATGTTCAGATGAGCATGCTGTTCAAAAGGTAATGCGTTATAACGTCTCTAACATAAGACGTATTAATTGGAAGGATGGAAAATCCAAACCAGTTTCATCTAGATTTCATTACTTCAAATCCTGCATCATCAAAGGCCTTAAAAGCCAAAATGTTGATGAAGCTTTTATCTCTTCTATTACCTCATATTCAGAAGATGATGAATTACCATTTTAGCACTCAAAATATAATGCCTTATTAACTTGCTATATCTTTGATATAGAGGGAATATGTCAGTGACCAAAAGGAGGTCATTGATATGGCAACATATACCAAAACACAATTCAAAAAGAGGATTGAGGAACTTAAAGAAAGGCTAAGTTCTATTAGACTTGAGTTCGAAGATCTTCAAAGCGATTTAGAATCTGAAAGTTGTGATATTGAACCTTATGAAAATAAGGATGAACTAACAGAGCTCCAAGAACAACGTCAAGAATGGCTAGATAACACCGCTTCCACTATTGAGGAAACTGTAAATTCTCTTCAAGAAGCTGAAGATAATCTAGACAACATTGAAGAATAAGGTGGCACCATGGAAAGAAAATTATCAATTCGAGAATGGTCCATCAACTTCATGATGGAACAATATTCAGATTCATCAATCAAAACCCAGATTAAGGCCGGCTGGTGGGATTGGTTCTGCAAAGACACTTCCCTTAGAGCCAAGACCTATAAGATGGGTGCAATCATTATAAAGATTAATGGGAAGGGAAAGGTTGACCTAGATAAAAACTATGTCTGGTTCAAGAATAACTGCCCTCTCAACGGACCTTTATATGATGACTTCAGATTCGCAGATCTAGAAGATGGCGAGGTTCAATTCACAGTTCAATTAGGATGCTGTTGGAATAACAAGAAATACGCTGTCTTTGGAAGAAGATCTAAAGGATCACAATTTAGCCAAGAACCACTATTTGAATGTAACACTATCAAACAGTTGGTTGATTGGTTCAATACGCCATGGGAGGAGGAAAAAGATGGCAGATAAATTACAAAAAGTAAAAGTTAATATAAATAACTTTGCTTCAGGAATATACGCGTATTTAATGAGAAATAAGCTATTAACTCCTGATGAATTTCACGCTTTAAGAACACAAAGCATTAAAGAATTAGAACCTGAGGAGGAAACAGAAGATGGCGGAACCAAGTAAAATCACTGTCATAGCTGCAGATCCTAAACTTAATATTGATTATGCAGAACGCGATAAAAACATGCATAAGAGGGTAGCGGCATATTGCCGTGTCTCTACTGAAAATGATGAGCAGATTAATTCCTATGACCAACAAGTCCAAGAATGGAATAATCGTTTAACCAGCAATCCGAATTACACCCTAGTTAAAATCTATACTGACAAGGGCATTTCAGGAACTAGTGAAAAGAATAGAACTGGATTCCAAGAAATGATGGCAGATGCTAAGGCCGGAAAACTTGACATGATTTTCACTAAATCAATATCGAGATTTGCTAGAAACACTGTTCTTACTCTTGAATCGATTAAGAAACTAAAAGAATGGCATGTTGAAGTTTGGTTCGATAATGAAAACATGTCATCATGGGACCCTAAAAGCGAAGCCATGTTCGCAATCATGTCCACTATGGCTCAAGAAGAATCGCGTCACATTTCTGAAAACGTCAGGTGGACATTCCAAAAGAAAATGAAAGAAGGATATGACTTCACTTGCGCTGGTAGATTCCTTGGTTATGATAGAGATCCTGAAACAAAGAAACTCGTTATTAATGAAGAAGAAGCTAAGGCTGTTAGATTAGTGTTTGATATGTACACCGCTGGCTATGGTCCTTCTCAGATTGCTAGAGAATGTGAAAAGCGCGGATACAAAACTGGAGGCGGTAAAACCAAATGGCAACAAAGCACTATTCAAGGCATTCTCAGAAACGAAAAATACAAAGGCGATTTATTGCTTCAAAAGACCGTCACAATTAACTATCTTGACCACAAAAGAATAGACAATAAAGGCCAAGCCAAAAAGTATTATATTGAGAATGATCATGAACCAATTGTTTCAAGAGAACAATGGGATTTGGCGCAGAAAATCATAGCAAAACGCAGGGATTTATGTATTGGGCCAAATAAAGATGTTTCAAAATATAATGCTCGTCATGCCATGTCTGCAAGAATCATTTGTGTTCATTGCGGAAATGGATTCACAAGAAGACAATGGGTTAATGGAAGCGAAGGACTCAGGTTCCTCTACCAATGCTCAAATTATATTCATGCAGAACCAGGACATCGTTGCCAAGCCAAACCAGTAAGCGAGAACGTTCTTATGACTGCTGCTTGTGAAATTATTAATAAGATGTGCGTTGATAATGGCAATATCTTCAAAAGGGTTAGGGAACATATTAATTCCATCTTAGCCAAAAGGGATTTCACAGATATCATTAAAGAAAAAATGGACAGAAGAGACACATTAGAAAAAGAAATCGATTTCTTCCTCCAAGAAAAGATGAAATCTAGAGATGAAGGTGAACGTTATTACTTAGATAACAAATACCATAACTGCATTAAAGAAGTTAATGATCTAAATGCTGAGCTTAAAGAATTAGAAGCCAAACAAATCGAAACAGATAATCTTCAAGAAAGACTCAGACAAATTAACAAGATATTATCTGTTGGTGAAGTGACGCCTGAAATGCTAACGGTCGATATCATGGATGCATTCATCTATAAAATTATCGCTGTAAGTAAGCGTGAAGCTGTATTTGTAATTAACGAAACAAACACACTAACATTCCAAGATTTCGTAGATAAAAGAAAAGAAATCGTATTCAATGAGGTTCTCTTTAGCGGAATTGTTAATTGCCAAGGAACTCAAAGAAACGATTATCTTAATTACAAAGTTGTAGCAATATAAAGTTTCGATATAGCTAGTACCTATATCCAAAAATGCAGATTTCGAACTAACGAGATCTGCATTTTATGTTGTTTTCAAGATTTTAGCAAAGGATATCAAACAATTAATTTTCGTCCGTTTTAATAATTTTGTGGACGATTATTGAATTTGCTGGACGATTAAGTCAAGTAATCACAAATTAGTACGACAAAGGCGTTCCAATAAAAAGTTTCGGTATAGCCACTACCTATATCGAAATTTTTTTGCTGTCTTCTATAAGCAGTATTTTTCTAATGTTGGAAGAAGCCACTTAAGAATCCATCTTCTTGTGGTATCGTAATTTGAATCGTAATAAACAGCCCCAATAATAGCTTCCACATATGGATCATGCTCTTTACAGACAACTTTTTCATGATCTGGAATATTTGAATCTTTATAAAAGTGTAAATCATTATAGGAATAATCAATTAAACCTTCCTGAAGCATCATTTGATGCATTGATGCATTATTCTCTATTCTGCTCTTTTTGGCTGTGATTTCGCCCTTTGTTCTAATTCCTTCACGATATAACTTATCAGCAATAACAGATTTAAGAATTGTATCACCCACTGTTGCTAATCCTTCATTTGAATATTCAGAACCGTTCTTCCCTTGACCAGATATTTGAATTTTAATGGAACCCATTGCCTTGGATAACCATGAAATGTCATTAAAGTGATAATGAATCTTTACTTCAAGTTCTCTCATTTCTTTTTCAATTCTTGTTTTTTGCATTATAGGTCCTCCGATTTAAAAGTATTTATCCATTCACTAACGATTGAATCAAATTCTTCTTTATCTATCTCTGGAATATACAAGTGTTCACAGTTCTTGTATTTATATTTCATAACAGCATATGAAAACGCATATGCATCTAATTCACAATCTTGTTTAAAATAGCTCTTATTTAAGTTGCCGTCTTTATCACATGCTGTAATGTAATTTTCATTTTCCTTAATCCATAAACGCACATAATCTACACTGATTGGTATTTCTTTTCCTTCTTGATAGTCTTTAATCACTGAGAATTGAAAGGCATGCCTAATCTCGTGCAACAAATAATACTCAACTGTCAATAAATCATTATTTAAATAAGCACGTATAAATGAATTTAAATTTATTGTGATATGGCCATCTTTCCTATCACACGAAGCCATAATAGCTTCATCTTCATCATAGCCAAAACACCACTTAATAGTTTCTTTAAATCTATAAAACTTAACATTGCTGTTTATAATATTGGAAACAATAGGCGCATAAGATTTGCTTAATAGTTCAAATTCATTTTTGTCTATCATTTTCCATTTACCAATTTACTAATGTCATCCGTAAGAAAACCATTCACATCCATACTACCATTATCATCAATACTAATAATCGCGGTAGTATAG
The DNA here is from genome assembly GCA_937876465.1 of uncultured Bacillota bacterium. Lineage (GTDB taxonomy): Bacteria > Bacillota_I > Bacilli_A > RFN20 > CAG-826 > Fiminaster. Next base: position 10,471 of record CALEHV010000008.1, read on the forward strand.
CCGTCTTTAATAATGTAGTTTTCATATGGCCCTTTGTGTCTATATATTCTTTGGTTTGTAGATCCCCTAAATTGAAGACAGACATCTCTTTTGTTTAATACAAAACGGCCAGCAACGACTAGATCCGCCTTATTCCAAACTCTTTGTTGTACTGGATTTAATTCTTTTTTTAAATATCCCGTAAATAAAATAACTGTTAAATTGTGTTGTTTAACTAAATCCACTACCTTTTCAAGTTCATCTGCTTGATCTAATGGTTCGCCTCCATGAACCGTTATTCCTTCAACATTTTCTTTTAAACATAAATCTTTGATTTCAGATTCAGACATTAAAGTTCCACCATCAAAAGACCACAAATGTGGATTAATGCATCCTTCGCAATGAATAGAACATCCTTTTAGATAAATTAATAATCGCCTTCTCGGGCCATATAAATGCTCGTTATCAACAATCATTACTTTTTGAATTCTAATCATTGATTCTTTACCTTGATTGTGTTGTCTACAGATGTTCCTTCTTTAAAGAACTCTGGTTTTTTAGTTGTTTCTGTTTCTAACGCTAAATCTTTAAGTAATTTATCAAGCTCTGCTAAACAAGCAGTACCTTCCATGCCAAAAGTTTCAGCTTTAATATTGCCTTTATTATCTATATCAACAACAATTTTTTTGTCTGCCATTATTCGCACCTCACAAGGACCAATTGTGTTTGAGTTCCTTTTTTAATTTCTTGAACAGCGTATCCCATTTGACGGGCTCTAGCATAAATCAATTTAGCAGTACCGTCCCTTAAATTTTCGTTTGTTTTGTTAACGGTTTCTTGAGCGCTTCTAGAAAGTGATATTAGTTTATTTCTAATTTCCTTTTCATCAGAAACCCATTCAGAAACAGCCCTATCCACAAGAATACCATCCTCTGTGTCTTCAGTAACTTCTCTTGTTCTTGTGGTGACATATTGTCCATTTTTCTTAATGTTTCTAACCATTGATAAAATATTTGAATTTATAGAATATGCAAAAGCATTCTTGCTCATTATTTCTGCAACAACATCATCTAAATCTTGGTTGGATATATTTTTACCAAAGGCATATTGTCTATCAAATTGACTTAAAAAACCAAGTAACTTATCTGAAACAATATAATTCTTTCCTCTTAAAGAACATTCGATTTGTTTGGCTTCTAATCCAAACGCTGATGCAACTTCAAGTAATGAGCTACAAATGTTGTATCGATCATTCACTAATATGGATTTTCCATCACAAAAAATATTGCAGTTCTTTATTAGGATATTCAATTTCTCTAGTTTTTGTTCGATTGCTGAAATAATAGTTTTTTCTAGTTCGGCTATCTCTGTTGAATCACAACATTCGATACGTACTTCTTCTACTTGTTTAAAAGTAATAATTTTTCTTTCACAGCTCATAAATTATCTCCTCACCAAGCAATTCAAATTAAATTTTTTTCTAATTTGAGCGGTTGATTCAAATTCATCCAAGTCATTAATAACGATATATCTGGCTTTGTTTTTATCAAAAACCTGATAATCTTCAGGAATGTCAATATTCACCAAATCTCTAAGAATCACAACTCTTTCTTCAATAAATTGTTTTATTTTTAATAAATATCGGTTAACAAATAATTCTAGTTTGGCTACTTTTGTCTCTTCTTTAGGTTTGATAACATTACCAATAGAATCATCAATCATTGCTTTACTGTTAACTCCTTTGAGAAGATCAATACAGAACTTTGCAAAATCAGCAGATGCTTTATCATTTCTTGAAGAAGACGTTCCTTCAAATTTTTCTTTTAATTTAAGTAAATCGTTTATCTTGTTGGTTAAAATCTCAATTCTTCTTTTGTTTGATAAAATATCAACACCTTTTTCAATTAGTTGCGTTTTTTCTTTTATAGTTTGTTGGTATCCTGCAATCTCGTTATCAAATTTATCAAATTTATTAACTGAGGATTTTTCATTAATTGCATCAAACATTTTAGTGAATACTTCAACCAGTGAGCTATTCATGCCTTCAAACAAATTAAGGGTGTTTCTCATAACATTTAAATATCCCTTATAATTGCATTTTTTTACAGAACCATTGAAAGCATCAACGAATTCAGATGATTTGTTTAGAAAATCAACAAGACCAAAGTCTTCATCCAAAAAGCAGTGATATTCTTTCTCAATTTTTTCATTTTCTAAATCTTTTAATTCATTAAATTGTTTATTGAGATCATGGACTTTATCATAAATAGAGGATTCTTTAAAAGAGTCGTCAATGGCTGGAGGTATTAAAGTAAATAAATATTCAATGCTTTCTGCTTCTGCTGAATAATCGTTATGTTTGCTCGCAATAGAGGAATCGAATTTTTCATTAATAAAATCTTCCATAGTCTCAATATATCTATCAAGTTCAATAGTTTTAAGTTTCTCGATTTTTAATTTCCTGAGATTGCCATTAATGCAGGAATAAACATTGTCTTTTAAAGCATTCGTCTTAATTTCATCAGGAAGGTGCAAAGATTTATAAACGTGGCCATACAGACTATTGGTGTTTTCAATATAATATGTCGAGTAACAGCCATTAGGCATAAGCGAAAGAACCATTAATCTACCATCATCTTTTTGTAATAGAACCCCATCTCTTGTTGACTCGCTAATGCAACATTCAACATTAATTTCATCCAGCTTTTGCAGGTGATTTTTAGTGAAATTCTCTACATTTCCCAAATAAAATTGAGAGATTTTTCTCTTCTTTAATTCGGCAATTAATTCAGAATGATCTTGATTAAATGAAGCGTCGATAATTATAGCTTTTAAAGTGTTGTCCAAAAAACTAAAGTCTTTATCTGAACTTTTGTTAACGAAATAAGTTCTATTAATCGTGTCATCTGTTTCTGAAAAGCCATCAATAATAAAGAAGTTCTTATTTTCTTTACCGGCAATACCTATATAGTTAAAATCGATTGTTTCATCGACTTTAACGCTCGAAAAAGAAATCATAGAGTAGAATTCAATAATCTTCTTTTCCTTAGCAATAAGGTCTACCTTTATGTATTTGTTAGCCCATTTAATTTCTTCAATAATACGACTAGATAAACACGGCTCTTTTAAAATAAGTTTAATTGAATTAGAAAAAGTAATTAGCTTGATGACATCTGAAACAGCAATGTCCTTAAAGTTTCGATCATTACTAATTCCAAAATCAAAAGGAGAAAATAAAGACCACCCTTTATCAAACTGATTATCTTTTTTAATTTTTATCAACTTATTTTTAATCATGATTTTTCTTTGCTATAAATGGATTTTTATATTCTTGTTGTAATCTTGGCACTTCATCACCTAAATCTTTAACTTCTTCAGGTTTATCTGTGCTTGCAAGTCTGGCTCTTTGCTCAGCCCATTTTCTTAAATTAGCGATGGTCTCAGCCATAGTTCTAGATAACGGTGATGTAGCAGAAATACAATCTAATAGGTTTTGCATTTCTAAGTCTTTTTGTCCGTTAGCATATGCATTAAATAAAGCTTCATTAACAACTTCTTCAATTTCAGCGCCAGAGAAACCTTCGCTAGCTTTCGTTAACTTTTGCATATCTAAGCCTAGAGCTTTAGCATCTCTCTTCTTATTCTTGAGATGAATATTAAAAATATTTTCTCTTTCTCTTGCGGTTGGTAAATCAACGAAGAATATTTCGTCAAATCTACCTTTACGTAACAATTCTGGTGGTAACGAACTAATATCGTTTGCAGTTGCAACAACAAATACTGGCTCTTTCTTTTCTTGCATCCATGTTAAGAATGTTCCAAAAACTCTAGCGCTAGTACCGCCGTCGGTTCTTCCACTACTTTGTGTACCACTTAATCCCTTTTCAATTTCATCAATCCAAAGAACACAAGGAGAAATGGTTTTAGCTACATCAAGAGCGTATCTAATGTTTCTTTCAGATTCGCCAACAATGCCACCAAAGACTTTTCCTAAATCAAATCTTAATAATGGGAATTTCCATTCGTTAGCAATAGCTTTTGCAGTTAATGACTTACCACAGCCAGGAACACCAAGAAGCAAAACGCCTCTAGGAGTATTTAAACCATATTCCTTAGCTTGATCGCTGTAAGCATTACCGCGTTTGTGAATCCAATCTTTTAAATTTTCCAAACCACCGATGTTTGTTAAGTATTCTCTTGGATGGAAGTATTCAAGTAATCCACTCTTCTTAATGATTTGTTCTTTTTCACTAATAATTAAAGGTATTTCATCTTCAGTTAATTTTCTATTTGTAATGATAGCTTTAGCAAATGCTAATCTAGCTTCCATTACAGTAAGGCCTAAAGCAGATTCTAATAATTTAGGTGTGATATTCTTTTCAACACAATAATCTGCATATTCTTCAACAACACTGTTAGCAATAACCTCGATTGTTTCTCTATCAGGTAATTCAACTTCAATAACTGGTAACTCCTTAGATAATTCTTCAGGAACGAACTTATTTGGAGAACTTAAAATGATAGCTTTCTTATAATTGCCTTCATAATTTTGTGCTCTCATCATTTCTCTCAGATATCTAATATTTACAGGATTATTTGCCTCACTATACGGATGAAAATCTTCCAAAACTAACAACATATCGTTTTCATTTTTTAAATAGAAATCTAAAACAGCTGGTAATGTAAGGCAGTCCGGATTAATTACTTTAAATCCGTTTCCCTGCCATACTTTCAAACCCGAAACGCTGCTCCAAGAATACCAATCAATTCCTAGATCTTCTGCAACATAATTAGCAAAGCCATGTACTCTCTCCCATTCAAAAGAGGCAACTTCAACTACTTTTGCACCAGCCTTAATTAATGTTTCAAGTTCTTCTTCATAATATCTCATAGGTTATTTCCTCCAATCTATTTCTGTTTTTACACCGTATTTAATCAAACCAACAATATCATCTGATTTATCGATAATTTTTCCGTCCTTGCTTTCCGCTTCAACGGAAACAAAATAATTTTTACATTCAAAGTAATCTGTCCATGATGATCCACCCCAAGGGCCGTTATTTTCATGATGGACCGTATTTGATAAATGAGCTAAGTTAATGAATGAGTAATACAATTGACTTCTTTCAACTTCAACAGTTTTAATTATTTCAATACTCTTAATTTCATTTGGTTTTTCTCTTCCACCATTAGCTCCATAATCAGCAACTTTTAAGTGAACAAAGTATCGAACCGCATCTTCAACCTTATCCCAAATTACCATGAACCCATTTTCCATTGAATATGTTCTTGCATTCATAGTTTATTCAGCCTCTTTCTTCATGTATAAGCCAAATGATGCGTTGTTTGCAAAATAATTAATTAAACATAGATGGGTTGCTTCTTCTATTACTTTTCCTTCACGATCTTCTGATTTAACAGAAACAAAGTAATGTGTTTTCTTTCCTTCACTTGATAGCAGGGCCAAATCAGTAAATGAACAGTATCCTTTTTCTCTCCCAACTTCAAATGTATCAATCAAAGTTTTTCGAGAACTATTTTTGATATATAAAGACACTGTATAACGTGCAACTTTCGAATTTGTACCCCATATCACCATAAATCCATTTAACAAAGGTTTTACTTCTAGTTTCATCAATTCTCCTCCCACTAATTAAATATGGATATAATTGCCATCACGAACCATTAATGTTTTGCCTATTGACTTTGGGCTTGTACTTATTATCTTTCCGTCTTTATCTTCAGCTTCAACATAAACAAAGTAATTTAAACCAGTATCATTACTAGCATAAATGCCGTTGTAGGCTGTCTTGTTAATCATTGCTAGACCATAAAAAGAATAAAATTTTGTATGTCTATCACATTCAACAAGTTTAATCTCTTTGTAAGTAACTTCTGAACCTGTGGTGTTTCCAATCAAAAGGTGCACATAATAACGAGACGCATTTTCAACCTCATCCCAATAAACCATAAGCCCTTCAAACAAACCTTTTACTTGAATCATAATCAAATCTCCTAAAACCATTCTGGATATGCAGATTTAATACCTCTGCTTCTTGCAATAATATCGCCATTTCTATTTTCTGCTTTAACAACAAAAATAAAATCTGTACCAACCAAATTTTCAATTGCTAAGTATCTAGTACTTCTGTCAACTGAATAATCTTTTAAGTGATATAGGTTTTTCTTGCCGATTAATGCAGGAATATACTTATATAACTCGACAATATAACCAGATGCATCATCGATTAATTGCCAATAAATATTAAATAAATTATTTTCTTTTGAATGGACAATAAATGGGGTTAATGCGGCTTCATTTATACTTTCATTAAAAATTTCTAATTCAGATTCAATTTTCTTATAAGGTAATTCAATGAGCTTGTTTCCATCCTTATCTTGAAGACTAGAATATATGGAAATAGAATTATCTTCTTGGTCTTTTACTATACAAACTCTGTTGTCTTTAGAAGGAAATTTTAAAACCTTTTCAATAGTAACTGTTCCTTTAGAAAATAAATAATATTTATCTCCCTCTTTCAAATTAGCAATTAAAGGATATCTTATGTATGAATTATTTGATGAATCGTATTCTTCATCATATTTAACAGGTAAATCAAATTTCTTAACGTCATCTGGCTTTGTGATTTCTATCTTCAATTTAATATCAGCAAACGAATTTTGAAACCAATGTGTAATTTTAAGAACAAGAGTAACATTAACTTTGCTTATAACATTTACATTTTTCTCATCTAAAACAGTTGTTCTTCTTCCGCCCCAACCATCAGAGAAGTTTTCTTTAATATAACCAACACGTTTATTGAAAAGAATTAAATAATCCTTTGGAGTGTGACAAACACTGAATCTTTCAAATCTGTTATCGTCTTCTATAAAAATATCATTCCAAGCAACAGATTTTGTTTTAGAAACAGTCAAAATGATATTTTCAATATTACATGAACAAAATCCATATTTTTCAGAATAAACCCATTTATTTAGGCATTGTAATAGCGTTGAATCTTTCCATTTCATATCGCAAATCGCTCCTTATTTTGAATTTATTTATTGTCTCTATTCGGTTGGTTAATAGATAAATTATATCTTATTAAAGCAACTTATAGTATGACTTTTACCATAAAACCTCGATATTTTCACGTTTTGTCCCAAAAAAGGTAACAAAAAAGGAATACTCCTCGTTAAACGATTTGTATTCCGTTGATATCAAGCAGTTTGCATATTCTCACAATGGACTCAAAGTCGCTGTTGTGATTTAGTAAACGGTTAAGCGTTTTTCTAGTGGAACCAAATTCTTCAGCGAATTTTTGTTGACTTCCGTATTTGGTCTTTATGCGCCACTTGATCTCTTCCATCAATTGATTGGAAGAATAATAGCTTTCCATAACAGTACCTCCTACATGTGAGTTACTTCACGGAAGCTTTTTATATTTTACCACTGAGGATAAATTATTTCATCTCGTAATATTTGAATTAATGCCTCATCAGAATTCCATGATGCTTCTTCCGCATTTTCGTCATAAAGAAGTTTGCAAAGCTCTTTTGAGAATTCTTTTAAGTTCTTTAAAGTTTCATCAATAAATGTTGGCCCAATTTTTAGCCAATCACCGGCATACATTCCATTGCAATAAAGTTGTCCAGCTTCTTTAGAAGAATAGACAAATGATGATTGGAATCTTTTTAATTTTTCATCCTTTTCAAATGGGTTGTTTGCTAAAGCATTATACGAAGATAAAGTGTTATGTTTTAAGAAATTATCAATCTTATTTAAAACGTCAAAGTACTTGTAATGAGGAAGCTTAAAGAACGGATTGGCTCTTTTATGTTCAACATTAAATTTGTTTTGAATGTATTTGCACAATTCTCCATAAGTAAAATCATCTTTATTTTCGTAACCTCTATCTTTGATAGTTACTAAAATTGCTCTGAAGAATTCAATGAAGATTTTTTGAATATATTGAAGATGAATGCTCTTAATAACTTCTTCGTATTTAACTTCTCTTCTGATTCCAGCAAAAAATGCATCTTCTTGGATTTGATCTAAATCATCCATATCAGAAGTCATAGCGATTTCATTAATACGAACCTTTTCTTCAACCTCTTTTGGAGTTTCAATTTTTCTTATTACAGTTTTATATTCTTCATTCCAATCTCTTGAGAGTCTGTTTAAAGTTCCAAGCAAGATATTAATTGCCCATTCGTTTTCTTTTTTATATTTAGGTACAAAATAATGTGTATTTCTAGGCGCAGTAAAAAGCTCTTTTGGAAAGCAATAATCTTCCTTCAAAATAATTAATCGTTTTGTATCAATGTGATAGCGACCATCTTTAAGATGAAATCCGTGATATGTATATTCGGATGTGTCTGCTTTATTGTAATCAAAATGTTCTTTAGCCATAGTAAACCTCTCTACTCTAAATAATCGTTTATTAGACTATGTGCAGCACACCACTCCGTGCAACCGAAGTTCACCATAGGTGTCGCAATGGAAATACGGTATCCTTGCTCCTGCTGCAACAATATAATATCACATGCAGAAGCATTTATTAATTTTGTCCCAAAAAGTGTTACAGCCTTTAATCAAGTTTTTTAAGACAAGAAACAATGATTAGTCCTAATAAACCAAGAAACAAACCACCAAAAATCCAACCACCAACACTACGGCCTTTATAGCTCGCAATAATTGGACACGCAATCATGCTAATAACAGTATTAATTATTCCTAATGTTAATGCTATTTCCATTATCTATGCCTCCGTTGAATTATCAAATTACAACAAATTATCAAATTTGTCTGATTTTGTCCCAACATTGGTTACAAAAAGTGTACAAGCGTGTTCAAACATGTTCTTTGTTGAGCCACAAAAACTGATATGTTTCCAGCCAATACCTTTTCACCATAGAGTTCGTATGTATTTTGGCCTGTTTTCGCCACTATATATCAAAAAATAGTGCCCCTATATAGAAGCGCTATAATTGAAATTCTTTCGATGTAATCGACACTTTTTCGCTATTCGCTGTATCTCTTAATAATAAGAGATACAACTGTCTCAACGTGAAATGTCATCGGGAACATATCGACTGGTTGTATATCGCCAATTTCGTATTCTTTATTTAGTAAGTTTACATCTCTAGCAAGCGTTTCTGGTTCACACGAAACATACACAATCTTTGATGGTTTAACTCTTAATAAAGAATTAATAAATCTTTCATCGCATCCTTTTCTTGGAGGATCAACAAAGACAACATCAAAATATACTCCATCTTGAGCAAGTCTTTCTAAAGCAAGACCAGCGTCTTCACATATAAACTTAGCATTCTCGATTTTATTTAATTTAGCGTTCTTATTCGCATCTTTAATAGCGTCAGGTACAATCTCAACGCCTAAAACAGATTTAGCTTTCTTTGAGGCAATAAGTGAAATTTTTCCAATTCCACAATAAGCGTCAAATACAGCTTCATCACCTTTAAGTTCTGCAGCTTCAATAGCTTTGCTATAAAGCTTTTCAACTTGGATAGGATTAACTTGGAAGAATGATTTAGAAGAAATAATAAAATCTACTCCAAGAATTGAATCTTTAATAGTTCCTGGAC
>CALEHV010000009.1 GCA_937876465.1 uncultured Bacillota bacterium
CGGAGAAAGAAAGGTTTGTCTAGTTCAGCCGGGATACAACTAGATAATACGAGATTTGTATGAAAAATTACGAAAAAGAAATTAAAAAATATTATGAAGGCTTGGCTGCCACAATGGCTAAATTGGACTATGAAGAAATTTCAAAAGCAATGAACGCTTTAGTTGATTGTTATGAAAACGGCGGAACAGTTTATGTATTTGGAAATGGCGGTTCTTCTGCTACAGCAAGTCACATGGTTTGTGATTTCAATAAAGGTGTTTCAATGAAGAAATCCAAAAAATTCAATTTCGTTTGTTTGAGTGATAACACACCAATCTTAACCGCATTAGCTAATGATGTTTCTTACGATGATGTGTTTGCATATCAAATTGAAAAAATTCTTAATAAAAATGATTTAGTATTAGCTATTTCGGGATCAGGAAATTCAAAGAATATTATTAAAGCATGCAATGTTGCAAAAGAAGCTGGCGTAAAGATTATCGGTATGACTGGTTATGATGGTGGAAAGCTATTTGAAATGGCAGATTACCATTTGCACGCTCCAATAAATGACATGATGAAAGCAGAAGATATTCATATGTCATTCGACCATATGATGGCAACAATTCTGCTTAACGTTTTAGACGATATAAAAGTTAGAAAATAAGATTATAGGGCTGTTCAAACAGTCCTTTTTCTTTTAAATTTTAAAATGAGATAATATGCAATAATTGCCTAAATGTTTGCTTTTGTTATGAATAAGAATATACTTTCTATAGAGGTTTTAATATGGAATTAAAAGAAATACGCAAAAATTGCAAATTAACACAAGAAGAAGCTGCTGAGTTAGTAGGCATGCCACTTCGCACTTATACTATGTATGAGAATGATTCGTCAAAAGCTGATTCGCTTAAATATGAACGCATCGTTGAAATATTGAAAGAACATGCAAACAAAGACACTTCGGTCTTGTCTGGAAAAGTTTTACTTATTACAGGCGGAACCGGTTCATTTGGCCACGCAGTTGTTGATAGATTTCTTCAAACTGATGTAAAAGAAATTAGAATTCTTTCACGTGATGAGAAAAAACAAGACGATATGAGAAAAGCTTATCATAATGATAAATTAAAATTCTATATCGGAGACGTCCGTGATTATAACTCAATTAAAGATGCTTTTAGAGGCGTTGATTTTGTTTTTAGTGCTGCTGCATTAAAACAAGTACCATCATGTGAATTCTATCCAATGGAAGCTGTTAAAACTAATGTTGTTGGTTCCGATAACGTTATTACAGCTTGTGTACAAAACCATGTTAAGAAAGCAATTTTCTTATCAACAGATAAAGCAGCATATCCAATTAATGCAATGGGTATTTCAAAAGCTTTGATGGAAAAGAATGTTGTTGCACGTAGTAGACAACTTTTACCAGGTGATACAGTTTTATGTTTAACACGTTATGGAAACGTTATGGCATCGCGTGGATCTGTTATTCCTCTATTCTTAGATCAAATTAAACAGGGAAGACCAATCACAATTACAAATCCAGATATGACTAGATTTATGATGACATTGGATGACGCTGTTGATCTTGTTTTATATGCATTTGAACACGGCGAACAAGGCGACTTATTTGTTCAAAAAGCACCAGCTGCCACAATCGAAACATTAGCAAAGGCTATTATTGAACTTACAAATAGCAAAACCGGTATCGAATATATTGGCACACGTCATGGTGAAAAACTTTACGAAACTTTGGTTGGCGCAGAAGAAATGATTAGAGCGGTTGATCAAGGAAATTTCTTCAGAATCCTTGCAGATAATAGGGATTTAAACTACGACAAGTATGTTGAAAAAGGAAATCATGCTTTAAATTGTACTGAATCTTACACTTCTCACAACACAAAAAGACTCGATGTTGAAGGCATGAAAAAACTTTTAAAGAAATTAGAATTATTTGGCGGTCCGGTTAGACAACACGATTAAAAATGAAAATATTAGTTACAGGTTCAAATGGGTTCGTTGGTAAACATTTAGTTAGAGCATTAACTAGAGAAAATTTTAATGTGCTCGAATTTGATATTGATAATTCGTTTGAAGACTTAAAAAGATATATTAATGAATGTGACTTTATTGTTCACCTTGCAGGTATAAATAGACCATTATCAGTCGAAGAATTTTATAATGGCAATTCAAACTTGACTAAAACAGTTGTTGATTTAGTAAAAGAAACTAAAAAAGATATTCCAATAGTAATTTCTAGTTCAATTCAAGCAGCTCTTGATAATGATTATGGAAAATCTAAAAAAATGGCAGAAGATTACTTGTTTGAATCAGGGCTATCTGTTTATGTTTTTAGGTTAGCAAACGTTTTTGGAAAATGGTGTAAACCAAATTACAATTCTGCAGCTGCTACATTTATGTTTAATATCGCAAATAATCTTCCAATACAAATTAGAGATAGAGACTATGTTGTACATTACAACTTTGTTGAAGATATTATTAACACCTTTATTAAGTGTATTAGAAACGAAATTCACCCATCTAAAGAGATATTGTATGTACAACCAACTTTTGATTGTTCACTAGGTCACTTAGCAGATTTGTTATATACCTATAAAAATGTTGTTGAAAGCGATGAGCATTTACCAAAAATTAATAATGAATTTGAATATGATTTATTTATATCTTTCTTAGATTACTTAAGTGATTCAAAATATTCATTTAATTATGCTAAAGATGATAGAGGTTCGTTTGAAGAAATATATAAATCGGAAAAGCATGGACAAATATCTATAAATAAATCCAATCCAGGAATTACTAAAGGCGGTCATTATCATACATATAAAAAAGAAATGTTTATGACTGTGAAAGGAAAATGCATTACTCGACAAAGAAAAATTGATAGTTCTGAAATTGATGAATATATCCAAGATGGGAAAGATGATGTTAAAGTAAACATTAAACCTGGATATACACATGATATAAAAAATGTTGGTGATGACGAATCAATAACATTGATGTGGATTTCGGAAATATATAAAGATGAAACCGCAGATACATATAGATTAGAGGTAGAGAAAAATGATTAGAGTAGTAACAATTATTGGAACAAGACCTGAAATTATTCGTCTTGCAGCATGTATCAAAGCATTAGATGCCGATCCAGAAATCGATCATATTTTAGTTCATACAGGTCAAAATTATGACTACGAATTAAATCAAGTTTTCTTTGAAGATTTAGAATTACGTGCACCTGATTATTATTTAAATTGTGTAGGCAAAAATCTTGGCGAGACAATTGGAAATGCCATTTCAAAATCGTATGATCTTTTAAAAGAATTAAAACCAGATGCTTTGTTAATTCTTGGAGATACCAATTCTGCTCTTTGCGCTATCTCAGCAAAAAGATTGAAACTTCCTATTTTCCATATGGAAGCAGGAAATAGATGCGGAGATTGGAATGTCCCGGAAACAATTAATAGAAAAATTGTTGACCATATTTCAGACATTAATATGCCTTATACTCAACACGCATATGACAACTTAATGAAGGAAGGAATTGATCCAAAATATACATTTATTACAGGTTCTCCAATGCTTGAGGTATTAAATCAAAACAACGAAAAAATTGAAAAAAGTGATGTCTTAAATCGTTTAGGTTTAACAAAAGGAAAATACATTATGCTTTCATCTCACAGAGAAGAAAACATGGATATTGCAAAGAATTTTGATAAATTGATGCCAGCAATTAATGCAGTTGCAGAAAAATATAAAATGCCAGTTCTTTGGGGAACACACCCAAGAGCTCGTAAGAAACTTGAAGAGAGAGGATTCAAACTTAGTAGCTATATTAAGACAATGCCAGCCTTTGGTTTCTTAGATTACGTTAAGTTACAAGAAAACGCTTATATTTGTTTAAGTGATTCAGGAACATTAACTGAAGAATCTTCAATGAGACACTTTCCTGCAGTATTAATTAGAACATCTACTGAAAGACCTGAAGGCGTTGAAGCTGGATCCATTGTAGTTTCTGGAATTACAGAGCCCGAAATTCTTGCAGCAATAGATAAAGAATTAAATATGTGGGAGAAAGCTAAAACTCCTGAACATTATGATATTCCAGATGTGTCGGCAAGAGTCGTGAAAATCATTAAAGAAAAAATCAACGTCGTTAACGAAGAAATCTGGAAAAAGTAAGAAAAAATCCACGGCTGTATGTCGTGGATTTTAATTTGCTTATTTTAATTTTTTAATATCTCCAATTGCATCTTTATTTGCAATCATTATTGCTTCATCAGTTTCGACAATTACAAGATTCTCTACGCCTAAGGTTGCAATAACTTTTTTGTTTGTGCCTTTGATAGTTGTGTTGGTGGTGTTTACCATTCTAACGTTTTTGTTGAGAATTGTATTACCATCTTTATCTTTTCCAAACACTCTTTCTAAAGCCATCCAGCTTCCGACATCGTCCCATCCTAATTCACCAGGAATGCAGTAAATGTTATTAGCGTGTTCCATTACTCCGTAGTCGATTGAAATAGCTTCGACCTCAGCAAATCTTGAAACATCCTTTGAAAGAATCTCATATTGCTTTGGCATATATGTTTTGAATGCGGTATCCATTGTTTTAATGGAGAATATAAACATACCGCCATTCCAAACGTAATTACCTTCTTTTAAATATTGTTCAGCGACTTCTTTGCATGGCTTTTCTTTGAAAGAAATAACTTTATGAATCTCGTTATTGCTCTTTTCTAATTGAATGTAGCCATAACCTGTATTTGGTTCTGTAGGTTTAAATCCAACTGTTACGATTGCATCATTTTTTGAAGCATAGTCTAGTCCTAAAGCAACAATTCTTCTAAATTCATCGACTTTTTGGATTAAGGAATCGCTTGGTAAAACCATAACAACAGCTTCATTGTATTTTTCTTTAACTTTTTCTAAACCTAATTCAATTGCAGGGGCAGTGTTTTTGCTTACTGGTTCCAAGACTATATTCTTAGGATCTATACCTGGTAATTGTTCAACAACAATATCTTTGTACAATTCGTTTGTTAAAATGTATACATCTTTGATGTCGACTAAAGGAGAAATACGTGAAACCGTTTTTTGAATCATGGTTTCATCGTCGTTTCCTAAACATAAAAATTGTTTTGGTTTTTCATTTGTTGATGCAGGCCATAAGCGTTCGCCTTTTCCACCTGCCATAATTAATGCAACTGTTTTCATACACTGAAAGTATAGCATATAAGTAAAACAAAATGTTTTAGCAAATATTACAATAATGACCTATGATAAAAATATATTGGGAATACTAGATATGAAAGAACAAACAATAGAAAGAATTAGAAAATTTACAAGTGATAGGGATTGGGACAAGTTTCATAGTCCTGCTAATTTAGCAAAAACAATTGTTATTGAAGCAGCAGAACTTCTTGAATGTTTCCAGTGGAACAACGAACAATTTAAACTCGATCATTTAAAAGAAGAGTTGGCTGATGTTATAGTTAATTGCCAAAATCTTGCTGATAAACTAAATCTTGATATTGATGAAATTGTTAATAAAAAAATGGATCAAAACGAAGCTAAGTATCCAGTAGAAAAAGTTAAAGGCGTAGCAAATAAGTATACTGAATTAAAATAAGAGGTAATAAAAAATGAAATTTTGTTCAAAATGCGGAAATCAAATTGATGAAAGTGCCAGCATTTGCCCAAAATGCGGATTTAATTTATCACCAATAAAAAAAGGAAATTGGGCAGATCGTCTTGGTGGAGCTGGTTTAGGTTTAGGTATTGGTTCTTTTATCGTTGGATGGTTTGGATTGCTTCCTTTGTTAGGCCTTGCAGTAATTTTCTTGAATGCTTTGCCAGTATTTCTTGGATTAACATTTTCAATTATTGGCATTACAAAGGCTAACAAAAAAACTAAATGTGTTGTAGGCTTAGTTTTTTCTTCCCTTGGATTAGTTATATATATTGTAATAATCGTTTTTTATATTTTTGCAGTATTAGCCGCTGCCGCAGCTTCACAAATATGATGTAAGAAAAACCAACGTAGGATGCGTTGGTTTTTTGTTTGAAATTAAGGTTTTGTATATATAACTTTGACTGTTCCGTTTTGGTTATCAGTTAATTCATAAGTGAATTTTGAAGTTGATTGATTTTGTTTAAATTTGAAGTAGGTTGCAGTTGATTCGGCTTCCTTGAATGTTAAATGAGAATTACTTTTGCATTCTTGGATGTGTGAAGCGATTTGAGCATTTGTTACACCTGAAATTGTAATCTTAAATGCTCCACTTTCTTGATTGATTACATAACCTGTTCCGTTTTTAAACATTGGAACTTGTCCCTCATTAAACAAGTATGATTGCCCACTGAAATATGATCTTAATTGCGTTTCTGGGAAAGTTCTTAGAGGAACATATTCTTCAAACATGTATATTTGAGGCATCTTTCTTCCATTAGCTTTCTTATATTGGTGAGCAACGTAATATGTTGTTAATGTTTCTCCACAAGCTATACCGTTTGCATAATCTTTGACTGAAACATAATTCCAATTTGTGATTGTGTTGAATGTATTGTTTGTGAAATTAACCATTCTCTTGTCTGATGCAGCATTTTTGCTGCTAATTGGATCTTCATAGAAAGTATCTCCAGCTACAACATAATCACCATGTGATGATTCGTTATAGAAGTTGAAATATAAATCAGATTTATAGAAATATTTGAATGATTCAACAAAGTTGTTTGTAGAAGTTGACTTTTCTGTATCGTCTTGAGGAACCTCGATTGAATACATTTGAGTTGCGGTTTTAGCAACTGCGACTTCGCTAATATCAAATTCAACTGTTGAAGTGCTAAGTTCAGAATAAAGCATTCTAATTGATGGCTTCCATTCATGAGTATTTGCAAAACCATAAACGTCGTAGACTTTGCCTTCAACAAACTTGTTGTTTCCGCCTTGGAAATAAATACTTTGAGCGTGTTGCCCATCGGTGAATACATAGTTAGACCAATCTGAACTGTAATCTGATTGTTTTAAACATTTAACGCCTTGTAATTTGACAAGGTCACCCATGCCGTAACCTTTTTTGTTATATTCAATTGTTTTGATATAAGTAACCAAACTGTCAATTGAAGTATGTGCGGTGTAATTAAACTTCTTTACATCAACGCTAATAGCCATATCGGTTTTAAGTTGATAATTTATAACGTTGATACATGGTTGACCATAATACATTCCAATTTTGCCTTGGATAATGTAATTTGAAGTGTCTTTACCAATATAATCTTTACAAGCGTAATAAAGAGTTCCTTGGTTTGTTCCTGATAAACAGGAAATCATATGATTATCTGCACTAGAAACATATGTTAAAGCTTGTAGGCTTAATTGTATTGGAACTGCTTGTAAGACGTGTCCTTTAATTTGGTAAATTGTGTTATCCCAAACTTCGTGTTCGCCTGCAGGTACAACAAGTTGTCCCGCTTTTGTAAGTGCGGTTTCGATTGAAATTTCATCAACGGTTGGTCCAACACTTGTTGAAGATGACGAGCTTGAACTACTTGAAGAAGATGAACTACTTGAAGAAGAAGAGCTGCTTGAGGACGAACTTGAACTGCTCGATGATGAACTTGTAGATGAACTACTAGTGCTTGTTCCTCCTTGGTTACAACCTGTTAAAAGTAAAGTTGATGAGAATAATAAAATAAGTAATTTTGATTTTTTCATGTATAAATCCTTCATATAAATCTTACTCTAATTCAAACGCGCCTGTATAGAGTTGATAGTAGACGCCTTTTTGTTTGATCAGGTCGTCGTGATCGCCACGCTCAATGATTTCACCATCACGGAGAACCATAATAGCATTACTATTTTGAACTGTGCTTAAACGGTGAGCAATAACAAATACTGTTCTACCTTTCATTAAACCATCCATACCTTCTTGAACAAGTTTTTCTGTTCTTGTATCAATTGAAGATGTGGCTTCATCAAGAATCATAACTGGTGCGTCAGCAACAGCAGCTCTTGCAATTGATAACAATTGACGCTGACCTTGTGAGAGGTTAGAGCCATCTCCATTAATCATTGTGTTAAAACCTTCTGGAAGTCTTGTGATGAAGTCGTAAGCATTAGCAATCTTTGCTGCATTATAGACTTCTTCGTCAGTAGCGTCTAAACGTCCGTAACGGATGTTTTCCATAACAGTACCAGTGAATAAGTTGGTATCTTGTAAGACTATTCCAAGCGATCTTCTAAGGTCGGCCTTTTTAATCTTATTAATATTGATGCCATCATATCTAACTTTGCCGTCTGCGATATCGTAGAAACGGTTAATTAAGTTAGTAATTGTTGTTTTACCAGCACCTGTAGCGCCGACAAGAGCAATTGATTGTCCTGGATGAGCGTAAATACTAACATCTTTTAAGACCAATCTATCTTGCGTGTAACCAAAGTCAACATGATCTAATAAGATATCGCCTTTAAGTTCGCGATATTCAAGATGCCCATCTTTATGTTTATATTTCCAAGCGTAATCGTGTGTATGTTCGTTTGTTTCTTCAAATGTACCATCTTCATGACGGATGATATTACATAAGTAAACATAACCTTCGTCGGTTTCTGGCTTTTCATCCATTAAATCAAAGCAACGAGATGCACCAGCCATACCCATAACAATAAATGTAATTTGTTGTGAGAATTGTGAAATGTTGTTTGTGAACATTCTGTTAACCATTAAGAACATAACAATGGTGGAGTTGAATGCGGTGGTATTTCCATAAATTGATTCAAAACCTGAAATATTTAAGTTTTGGAATCCTGGAATGACAAACAAAAGCAATGCAACAAATGCTGTAAGAATATAGGTAAAGTTACCGATATTACCATTGATTGGCATTGTAATATTTGCAGCAATGTTGGCTTCAGTTGAGAATTCGCCTAATTTATCGTTAAGTTTGTCAAAATCGTTAATAGATTCTTCTTCGTGATTAAATGTTTTAATAACTTTTAATCCTTTAATAGATTCCTCAATATGACCTTCTGTTAAGCCAAGAGCTCTTTGTTGTTTAATAAAGTATTTTGATGCTCTTCCACCAATAAATTTGGTGTTGAGAATCATTGCAAAGCAGCCAACTAAAACGATTAATGTCATCCAGATAGAATTGATAAGCATTAATGTTAAAGCAAATAATACTGACAATCCAGTTCTAAGCATTTCTGGAAGTGATTGAGAAACGAATTGTCTAATTGTATCAATATCGTTTGTATAAACTGACATGATTTCACCATGTGGATGTCTATCAAAATAGACAATTGGTAAATCTTGCATGTGGTTGAACATAGCTTTTCTAAAATGATTTAGATAGTTTTGTGTGATGATGGCCATTGAACGATTCCACCACCAAGCAGCAAGGACTCCAACTGCATAGATAGAACCCATGAAGATGAGTAATACAGGAATGTTTGATTGGAATTCAAAAGATCCAATACTTGTTGTGTACATAGCATTAAAATCAAATGGATTGAATGTTGTTCCTGCTTTAATGTTTGTAATCAAACCTGATGTAAGAGTGCCCGCAATTAGACCTGAGAATACTGATGAGCAGAGGTTTGCAAATACGTTAAATATAATGCAAATTGCACAAAGTATTAATCTTGCAGGATAAAGTTTAAATAATTCTTTTACGAGGCGACGCATAGTGCCTTTTTTCGCACGAGCATGTTCTTTAATACGTACTGGTGGCATTATTTTGTACCTCCTACTCTGTTTTGTGTGTAATAAACTTCTTGGTAAATCTTGTTGTTCTTTAACAACTCTTCGTGTGTACCAATAGCGTTAATTTCACCATTATCTAAAATAATGATTTGATCTGCGTCTTCTATCGAAGAAATTCTTTGAGCAATAACAATCTTTGTTGTATTTGGAATGTCTTCACGAAGATGTTTTCTAATTAATTTATCTGTTTTTGTATCAACAGCGGATGTTGAGTCATCGAGAATTAAGACTTTTGGTTGTTTGAGTACCGCTCTTGCAATACAAAGCCTTTGTTTTTGACCTCCGGAAACGTTTGCTCCTCCTTGATCAATTTTTGTATTGAGCTGATCTTTAAACTTTGTAACAAATTCTGTTGCTTGAGCAATGTTACATGCATTCCAAAGTTCTTCGTCGGAAGCGTTCTTGTTTCCCCATCTTAAGTTCTCAGCAATTGTACCAGAGAATAAAACGTTCTTTTGGAGAACAACAGAGACTGCATCTCTTAAAGTTTTGAGGTCGTATTCGCGAATATCTCTTCCTCCGACTAAGACTTGTCCATAGCTAACATCGTAAAGTCTAGAAATTAAATTAATGACTGATGTTTTGCCAGAACCAGTGGAGCCTAAAATGCCAACGAATTGACCGGATTTAATATGTAAATCAATGTTTGTAAGAGTGTTTTTCTCTGCATTTTCCTTATATTTGAAGTTAACGTGGTTGAAATCAACTGAACCATCAGCGACTTCAAATACAGGCTCTTCAGGATTTTGAATAGCTGGTACTTCATCAAGTACTTCGCCGATACGTCTAACAGCTTCTAATGACATTGTTAACATAACCAAAATCATAGAAATCATTAAGATGTTCATGAGGATAGCAATACCGTATGAAAGAAGGGCGGACATTTGTCCAATTGATGCTCCTCCTCCAAAGTCGAGAATGTTATCAATATAAGTAATATTTGTATTCTTAGAAATCATGTAAGAGCAAATAGTGACAACTAAGATATTTGAAAGATGGATTGTGGTGTTTAAAAGTGGTGTATTTAAAGCAACAATCTTTTCGGCTTTGGTAAAATCTTTTGACATATTGTCTGAAGCGGTGTTGAATTTTTGTTTTTCAAAATCTTCACGAACATATGCTTTGACAACACGAATGCCAGTAACGTTTTCTTGAACAGATTCGTTTAATGCATCGTAACGTTTGAAAACTTTAGTAAAAATTGCCATTGCAAACTTAATGATTAAAGCAAGACCAACAACCATGATTGGTATCAAACCAATAAATATCCATGCGACTGGTCCGCCTGTGACGAATGCCATAACGGCTGAGAAAATCATCATAAGCGGTGCTCTAACAACGATGCGGATGCACATTTGAAACGCCATTTGAACGTTAGAAACATCGGTTGTCATTCTTGTAACAAGTGATGAAGCGGAAAACTTATCAATGTTTGCAAATGAGAATGTTTGAACTTTTTTATAAATGTCACTTCTTAAGTTAGTTGCTAAACCTACAGAAGCTTTAGCACCAAATCTTCCTCCAAGAATACCGCTAGCAATTGATAAGAACGCTAAACAAACCATTCCAATAATAAGAACGAGTGGTGATACTGGGATTCCAAAAAGCTGTGCTTTGGAAGAATCCAAAATTTGGTCAAATGATGTTAATTGAATGATAGCATCAAGGAAAATTGACATCAAAAATGGAAGAGCACTTTCGATTGCTGCTTCGATGACCATAAAGATAGGTGTGATAATGGCAAATTTCTTATATTCGCGTAAACTTTTAAGAATTAAGCCAATTTTATGTTTCATAAATTACCCCCCTTTGTGTTGAACATGCCCATGAGAATATTAAGAGAAGGACATATGAATTTATCTCTTAAGTAAATCTTGTTGTAGGCTAACCCTTTAACAAGAGAAAGAACTGCAATTGTGAGTTCTTTAGGATCTTCTTTACAAATAGATCCTTCGTTTTGACCTTTTTCAATTAAGTAATATGTGATTTGGAATAATCTTTTTTTGTATAAAGGTCTTTCTTCTTCAATATCTAATGGCTTAGGAACGAAATCTTTTTGAAGATATAAGTTAAGCAAGAGATATATGACACACGACATTGGATTTTTGTAATTGCTGTTTTTAATAGCAGTTAGCATTTTTTCTATTAAGTCCTTTAGAACTTCATAAGCTGGTTTCTCAAAGTCTAGTGAACTTGTTATTTCCAAAATTCGTCTTACGTTTTTGCGCATCATGTGACGGAATACGCCTTCCTTATCTTTAAAGTAGTGATAGATAAGAGGCCTAGAACACTTGGAAACTTTTGCAATGTCATCAAGCCCAACAGAATTATAGCCATATAAAGCAAATAAAACTAAAGCAGAGTCTAATATAGACTCTTTCCTTAATTCTATGATTTCTTTATTTTCTCTTTTGCTTCTTGGCATATATTTTCTATTGACGCTTTTGTCAACGATTATAATAAAACATCTAAAAATATATGCAATAGAAATATATACATTTTTCTATAAAAGTTAAAAACTTATTTTTTGTTTACATCAAAACCAAGAGTTTTTGTTAATTTGATTGTTGCATTATAGAGGCTTTCGTCAGTAACATCTTCTGCAATTTCAAAGTATTTATAATTTTCTCTAATTAATCTTTCTTTTGGTGCGCCAGCAGCGAAAACAACTAAAGGAATTCCTAAAGTCATTAATTCTTGTACGGCATATGAATATGTTTCGTTGTTAATTGAAGGGTAAATGACAAGATTAACTTTATTCTCAGTTAGTATCTGACCAAGTTCTTCTCGTTTATATCTTCCGGTGTAGCCTAACTTTTTGTCAAAAGATTCCGCATCAGATTGACCAACAACAATAAATTCAGCTCTTAATTTTTCTTTTCTAAAACGAGCAACTAAATTTGAATAGAAAGCCGACCCTTTAATCCTGCAAAAAGATCCAACGAAGGCAATTTTAACTATCTTGTTATCTTTAGGAGATTCATATTTTGTATAGTCGTCATTCATTATTTGCTTATGTTCAATAATTTCAAATTTCCCTGCAATTTCAGGATAAATTTCACATATTTTCATAGAAGAGAACTTTGAAAAGAATATTAATCTATCGGAAGCTAAAAGCAATTTTTTGAATACTTTTCTCCAATTATCAATATCAATTCTTTGCAAAGCTCTATAGTTGTTATTCTTTAAACATTCATTGCATTTTTCTGAATTTTCATATTTACATGGCACCCCATTTTTTGCAGTTAAGAAAAGAGCAGGGCATGCAGATAAGTAATCGTGGAATAGGTATGTTATTTTAAAACCGAAAATGTTTTTAAGGTTTAAAAGAGTGTCAACAATTGGCTCTGGTGAATAATTGAAAGCCAAATTGTTAACAACAACATTTTTAATATCTAAAATTTCAAAAAGATTTTTCAATTCACAGAAATCAAATAGTGGAATAGAATTCGTTTGTTTTGGATCGATCAAATCATTAAAACAAAGTCTCCACTGATTCGAGGAAGTGTATCTAGCAAAAATATAGTTTCTATTTTTATCGCTTTTAAGTTCATTTTTTACAAAGTCGTTAGCCCCGTTATTCTCAGAATCTAAATCAATTACTAGCGATAAGTTTTTATTTGATTCAAAAAGTATTGCGATTTGTCTATACGCTTTCCATTTATCTAAGTTCCACATTGCTGGAACGACTTCTCCCATTATATGAGGGTATGTATTCATTAAAATTTGTTGATGTTCATCACAAAGCTTTTGCTTTTCAGCAGAATTGAATGAACCGCCATGTCTATGTTCAACAAATAAGTTTGGCACAATTACGTGTCGATATTTTAGATTTAAAGCTCTAAAACACCAATCGTTTTCTTCTCCATAACCTTTTCCAAAAATTTCAACATTGAGTGGGCCAACTTTGTTCCAAACTTCCATGTTTACGCCCATGCAGAAGCCGACACCAGAGTGAATGGTGTTTCTATTCACATTGTAGTCAACAACGTGGTCAAAATATTCGTTTAGCTCATCTAAACTTGAGTTCAAAGTATTGTTTTCTCCAAAAGTTGGATAGGAGAAAAATACACCTGCATTAGTGAATGGTGTGGTTGTAGCAATGTTTTCAAATTGATAGAAAGGTTTTAATAATTTTTTAACCCAATTATTTGGCAAAACTGTATCGGTATTTAGCCATATAGCATATTTGGTTTTAACAAGAGACATTCCCTTGTTCATTGTGGCAGTAAAACCTAGATTGTTTTCGTTTTGAACTAATTCAGCATTTTTGTATTCATCAACAAAAGCCTTAATAAAAGGAACAACTTCTTTATCTGGGCTACAGTCGTCAACAAGAATTATTTTTACGTTTCTGTCGGTGTTTTTTAATAGAGAAGGGAATAGAGCCTTTAAATGTTCAAGACCATTGTAAATGGGAATAACTATTGTCGCATCTATTTCAAAATCGTATGTATTTTTATGGGTATTAATTAATGTACGAAGTTCTGAAAGAGTTAGATCTCTTTTGATATCATTTCCATATAAATATCCATCGTATGCACAAATCGATTGATTATTTTTTTGATTTTTCTTAATTTTATGATCTACATGCAATCTTTTAAGAACTGCGTGTGAGGAGTTCAAAAAGAAATTAGTGCTTTTACTTAAAAAGCCCCTTTTAACTAAAAGTTTTTTTAAATTGTTGTAGACGTCTTCTTTGTAAAAGAATAAAGCTTTAAATTTGTTTTGCTTTTTCATAATTATTTACCGTTTAACATATTATCATAAACTTGTTCAATATCCTTACGGACATTTTCAGGAGTATAAGAAATTGTGCAATCTTCGTAGGCTTTTAGTCCCATCTTTTCTACTTTATCAGGATTTAAATATAGGTCTTCTAATTTTTCGTACCATTGATCGTCATTAGATAAGACTCCGTTAACTCCATCCTTAATTATGTTTTTATAAGATTCTAGGTTTGAAATTACAGAAGGAATTTTTAACAAAGCAGATTCGAAATATTTCAACTCTGATTTGCAAACATTAAATTCCTCGTTTGTCAAAGGTATTAAATTAACATCTACTAACGCGTTCAAATAAGGCAAGAATTCGTATGAAACAAAATCAAGAATCTTAACTCTTCCGTTGTCGATAAATTTTTGGAATTCTGGAACGAAATCCATGAAACCAACTACAACAACATAAAAATTTTCATATTTAGCCATGAGATTTGCGAGTGCTCTTTCTGCAATTTCAAAATCTTTTGAATGAGAATAAGAACCGCTGAAATATCCGGCACAGAATCCCTTCTTTTTGGAACGCAATTCCAATGCTTTGTCTGAATTTTCTTTTTGTATTGAGTTAAAGAAATTTTTTATAATTCTACACGGTTTGTTGTAATCTTTAGAAACGTTTTTTGCTAAGTAATCGTTCGTAGCAATAAATTCATCACATTGTTTAGCAACCGAGTCAATTAAAGTAGAGTGAAGGAATATGTCGTTTTCAAAATGCTTGTTTTCGTTTTCGGAAACATGGCTAATATAAGGAATAACATAATCGTTTTTGTATATTAAATCGTCGATATCAAAAATAAGTTTAATTTTATTTGCTTTCGCAAAGGTAATTAAATTTTGAATTTCGATACTCCACGATGCTCTTTGAAGAATTATTAAAGAAACATTTTGAAGTTTGGTATAAATTCTCGGCAATTCTTTTTCGTTAAAATAAGTGACGACATATTTTTTTGAATCTTTCATTGCCTCCGCCATATTAAATCCTCTATAGCGGAAAGTAGAGTTATCAAAAACGTTTTTTATGATTACCACTTTTTTACTTCCATCTTCTCTACAAAGATTTGCATAACGTTGGTAAAAAGAATCTGTTTCTATCTCAAAACTTTTGAAAAATGACGGTAATAGTTTTTTGTTTTTTTCGTTATATTCAAACATATTATTCAATCATTTCCTTCATTTTTTCTAAAATTGGATCAAAACATTCTTCCCACGTTCCTGCGGTGTGAGATTGTTCATAATTCTTTTTTCTTCTTTCACAGTCAAAAGCAAGTTCTTGTCCTTTTGCTAATGTATTAATGATGTCGTTTTCATCTAATTCAGCCATCAAAATATTCTTACTATAATTATCTAAATTCTGCTTATTAAGGTATTTATTAGTTACAACTACAGAACCAGCAGTAGCAGCATCTAGTGGTGGATATGATGGATGAGGTGTGTACATTAACGAGAAGCAAAGATCAATGTTTCCAAGCATCTCACAGTATTTGGTCCATTCCATAATACCTAATTGATGGAAAGGTACATCAGATTCTAATTGAATGTTGTTTAAGACATCATCGCCAGCAACATAAATTTCCCATTTCTTTGGATCTAATTTGCCCAGAGCAAAAGCTTTATCTAAGCATTTTAAAGCAAAATAGAAAATGTTTCTTTGATGGTGAGGACGACCATAGAAGAATAATTTATATTTATCCTTTTTCTCGAAAGCATTTTTGGAAGGCTTATATAAGTTGGCGTTGAAAACAGGATTAAACCACATTCCGTTTTTGATTACGTTTTGATAGCCTTCGTTAGAGAAATAGTCGTATAACAATTTAGAATTAACGATTGGAATCAATCTTTCATTTTTCAATGTTAATTCGGTTAAAAGTCCCATATCTCCATGATCGTAGAAGAATGTTTCGACTTCTTGCATCATGTAGAAAATTTTTCCTTTAAATAATTGAATATCTAACACGCATTTAGCTGTAAGCCACATGGTGCAAATGAAACATTCTGAATTGGACAAAGGAAAACGATTTTGCTTTTTTAAATCAACAAAAGAAATCTTTTTTGGTTTCTCAATATTATAAATAGAACAAACATAATCAATGCATTCACATTCAATAGATTGAGAAATGATTCTTAATTCATAGTCATATTTATTACAAAACAACATTGCTAGAGCAAGTTCAGTTGCTTTTCCTCCAAACATTTGAGATTTTACAAAGCCATGGAAGATTATGTTACAACGTTTAATTGGGGCGTCAATTAATCTAACGTTAAGTTTTTCAAAAGGTGCGCAAAGTGTTCTGTTATAAAGTTCAGTAGGAGTTACCATATCTTCTTTTCTTGGTAAATTTTGTTGTAATTCAGATGGTGAAAATTCGGGAGTTATATTATTCTTAACGGCGTGAACAATTGGGCATTCTTCTGCTTTGCCTTTTTGATACACTCTTATATAAGAATTAGTAATAAAATCTTTTGAAGGATTTCTTCCTTCTTTCCATCCATGAAGAAGATAGTGGCACGCAGGAGAACGCTTATAATTTTTAATATCTGGATATGTGCTCAAATAATAATTCTCATCGAAATATTTTGAGTTATTAACGATTTCAGCGTCTTTATAGTTTCTTCTAAACATTTTCAAATCCTCCATTGCATGGATCTTTATATAAATAAACTACCACAATTGATAACTTAAATTAACATACAATTTAAAAAACAAACAAAAAATGTAGTAATATGGAAGAGATCTAATATTGTATTTTTGTCAAACAATGTTTGATTTAAAAATGCATCGTGTTAAACTATAACCCGTTATGCCAAAGGATTCAAAATTGTCACAAGTATCCAAAAAAGTCCTCTTACAAGCAGGAATAATTTTTGGTTTAGTAGCAATTTTTGTTGTCCAAACATATTTCTTAATGCAATTTAATGAAAACAATAAAACAGGTTGGTTTTTTGATTTTTATTGGGTTATTTTTGGATCTTTGCTTTTAGCATTATTTATTTATCTTCTAATTGGTTTTATTAGATCACTTAAAGGCAAAAATTGTTTAGCTGTTAGATTGGCTAATCAATCTATAAAATACAAGTTTTTGCTAAGACAATTAGTTATAAGAGATTTTAAACGCAAATACAAAAGAAGTGTTCTTGGAATACTTTGGAGTTTCTTAAATCCTTTATTAATGATGGGAGTTCAATACATTGTTTTCTCAACAATCTTTGGAAACCAAGAAATTCCTTTCTACCCAGTTTATCTTCTAATTGGTGTTGTCTTTTTCGGAGTTGTTAACGAAGCATGTTCTTCTGGCTTAACAGGAATAACCGATAACGGACCTTTAATCAAAAAGGTTTCTGTGCCTCCACACATCTTTACTCTTTCGAGAGTATTGATGTCTTATATCAACTTTGCTTTATCGTTAATTCCTTTAGTTATCATTATGATAATTTGCAAGGTTACTCCTACTTTCTCACTTTTGTGGTTCTTCCCAATAACAATTTTGTTATTCTTCTTTGTTTACGGAATTGCCTTGTTCTTAAGTGCAGTTATGGTCTTCTTTAGAGACATTCAATTTATTTGGGGTGTCTTCAATATGCTTTGGATGTACGGAACCCCAATTTTCTATGATGTTAAAAATATTGGAAATGGCACATTCCAAACAATCATCAAATGTAATCCTTTATACCATTATCTAACGTTTGTTAGAACTGCTTTTATTGATGGAACATGTCCTGATATTAAATCGTTAGGTTTCTGTGTATTGTTTGCTCTT
Source organism: uncultured Bacillota bacterium (assembly GCA_937876465.1). Classification (GTDB taxonomy): domain Bacteria; phylum Bacillota_I; class Bacilli_A; order RFN20; family CAG-826; genus Fiminaster. Next base: position 18,293 of record CALEHV010000009.1, read on the forward strand.
GCAGCATTTGTTATAGGTTCAGTGGTGTTTACAACTACAAAGAAGAGGTTCTCGTTCTATGTCTAATATTATTGAATTAAAGGATGTTACTCTTTCTTATACGATGATTGAAGGTTCTTCGCATACTTTGAAGGACTTTATCATTTCGTTTTTTAAACGCAGACTCAAAAAAGTTAGTTTCCATGCTTTAAACGGCGTTTCTTTAAATATTCAAAAAGGTGAAGTTGTTGGTATCGTTGGAGAAAACGGTGCTGGAAAATCAACTTTATTAAAAATTGTTTCTGGTATTTTTAGACCATCAAGTGGCAGTGTAAAAGTTGAAGGAAATCTAATTCCTTTAATTGAATTAGGCTGTGGGTTTGATACCGAATTAACCGGAAGAGAAAATATTTACCTTAACGGATCAATTGTTGGTTTTTCTAAAGAATATCTTGATTCGAAAATCGACGAGATTATTGAATTTAGTGAACTTGGTAGTTTCATTAACCAACCTTTAAGAACTTATTCATCTGGTATGTTGATGAGATTAGGTTTCTCAATTGCGGTTATTTCTAAACCAGAGATTTTAATCGTTGATGAAATCCTTGCTGTTGGTGACGACAAATTCCAAAAGAAGAGCCTTAATAAAATTCTTGAATTAATGAGCGGTGGAACAACCGTTTTATATGTTTCACATAACCTTCCAAGTGTTAGAGAGTTATGCAGCAGAGTTATCTGGTTAGAACACGGAAAAGTAGTTATGGATGGAGATGCTGCAACAGTTTGTGATGCTTACGCAAACCGTCAATAAAATGAAAAAAGCTTTAATTATTGTTAATGGATACGGTCTAGCAGACGGTATTGTTCATCAAGTTAAAAGATTAACCGAAGAATTTAATAAATGCGGTGTAGAAGTTTTAACAAAAACAAATAACCAAAATTTACCATTTATTATTGAGGGAAACGTTCAAGCAGATATGCCTGAATGCGATTTTATTGTCTATTTAGACAAGGACAAATATGTTGCAAGAATGCTAGAAAAACTTGGCTATAGATTATTTAATAATTCTCAAGCAATCGAGTTATGCGATGACAAAATGTTAACGCATATCACTTTATCAAATGCAGGCATTAGAATGCCTTTATCAATGAGTTCAACACTTTGTTATAGAGATAACGGAAATAGAACTATCTTAGATGACGTTGAATCAAAATTATCTTTCCCAATAATTGTAAAAGAAAATTATGGTTCATTAGGTAGACAAGTCTACCTTGTGAATAACCATCAAGAACTTCTAGAAATTGAAAATAAATTAATTCACACCCCACATATATTTCAAGAATTCATCTCTTCAAGCAAAGGAAAAGACTATCGAATTATTGTAATTAATCACAAAGTGATTGCTTACATGAAACGCGAGAATAAAAATTCATATTTATCAAATATTGCATGTGGTGGAACCGCATCTACTTGTAAGCTCGATGATCGTTATTTAAATATGGCGATTAAGGCTAGCGAAATACTTGGATTAGACTATTGCGGCGTTGATATTCTTGAAGGCTCAAATGGAGAGCCAATTCTCTCTGAAGTAAATTCAAACGCCTTCTACGAGGGAATAGAAAAAACAACTGGAATCAATGTTGCAAAAGCATATGTTGATTACATATTAAAATCAATTGTTAAATGAATAAGAGGATGCAACAAAATGCATCTTCTTTTCTTTTTTTGTGAA
>CALEHV010000010.1 GCA_937876465.1 uncultured Bacillota bacterium
TCAGCAAAAGTAAGAAGCGATGCTATTCCACAGAGTAATACTAATATTTTCTTTTTCATTAGGCTCTCCTTATTAATAAAATAGTGAATAAAATCTACCTTAAGTATAAGGTGAAATCTTGATTATTCAAATCGTTATTTTACACATCAATACTATTAATTGTATTAAAATACAAAAAAGAGGCATTCTTTCGAACACCTCTTAAATTGCTTATTAATTAAGCTTGGTAGAATGTAATTGTAACTGAGTCCGCAGTCATTTTGTCGATAACGAACTTATAACCCCATGATTGGACTTTGCCATCATTATCCTTATGGAATTTAAATGTTTTATAAGCATCGTTATCGTAACCAAATGTGTCGCCTTCTTTAAATAAAGAAGCATTTGTAACTTTAATTTCAGTTTTCACTTTTGGTAAGTATTCTAATTGATACTCATCTTTGACACATGTTGGCGTTCCACCTTTAGTTGAACCATATTTGGTATTTGAGTGAGCACATCTAACATAGACATTGCTGCCTGTTGAAACGACAGTGTCGCTGTATCCTGTAAATTTACCAGATCCAGATGTGTAATCAAATAAACCTAAACGGCTATCAACGTGATAAACCTTAACACCTGCTTCTGTTGGGCATTTTGGATATACACCACAATATGCATTTTCACTATCTGCTTTATTAACACCAGTTGGTGTGTAATATTCAAGCGAAATGTATTCTTGATAAAGTGTATTTCCTGTGTCTTTATGGCTATCTAAGAATCCACGCATTGGAACCATAACTGAATCACCTGTATCTGTAAATGATCTTAAAGTGACAGTTGTAGGATTTGTAACAACGATTGGATTTGTCCAGCCAAGTAATGCCTTTGAGTGAGCGTTATGATCACCAACGTTATGATCCATCATATCAACACCAGCTGCTGGCGAGAGTGAGTAATCATAATCGTAGTAGTCATCAAGACCTTGAGCGTGGCCTGTTTCGTGAACAATTGTGTGTCCATCAGGTTTTGCTGTTCCGTTAGCAATCTCTTCACATGTCCATGCTCTCCAGCTTCCATCACTATTGAATGTTCCACCTTCGACTGTTGTGTAATATGATTGCCATGCCCATTTAGAGAGCTCTGGTTCATTTCTATTACCTGTTGAACCTGTTCCACCACAGAATGCCCAGAATGTTTCATTGCTTAATGGTTTTCCATCTTCGCCTGAAGCGTAGAATGGAGCACTATAAACAACTTCAACAACGTCTAAGCAACCATCTTGGTCAGAATCGAAATATTTTAAGAATTCTGTACCATTACTGAACATTTGATCTCCGTGTTCGTCTTTGAATTGTTTGTAACCACTACGATACATACGGTAAATCAAATCACTGATAAAGCTTACAACTTGACCATTATCGGATTCGTGACCTGCTGTAAATTCAGCAGCACTACACCACTTATAGGTTTCTGAGTTAACGAATGCTTGTTGCCATGGAGCTACAAGACCTTCGAAGTTTTGGTTTCCATAAGAGGCTGATTGATAATAGCTTCGTAACGAATGCCATGTTGTTTCTTCTGGTTTTCCAAAATAGACTTTACGAATATCTTCGAGTGAGTCTTCTTTAGAGCGACCTGAGCCTGCTGGTTCAGTTGAAGAACCTTCTTTATAATGTTTGACTGGTTTTGAACCATTTGTTTCTGAATTCCAGAATGTTCCAATACCATAACGGGTAATTCCACCTTCATCAACATATGTTTCTGCAGGATAATCAGTGAATTCTACTGGGATAACTAAAACTCTTGTATTGCCTTTAGATGGGCAGCGACGTCCAGCACGTTCACCATTAACTAAGACTTGATCAATTGTATTGATTTCCTTTTGATCACGGAATTTTCTTTGGTTATCTGGCGATGGTTTGATTTCACCACAACTTGCGCAAATTGCAACAAGAGGTAATAAGGCTAAGACTGATACTAATTTAGTTTTCATCATTTTATCCTCCTTTTCTTTTCTTTGCATAGTATTATACCAATTTGAGATATTTTTACAAAATAAAAAGTGCCACCCTTTCGAGCAGCACTAATTATTTGATTAGATTGAATTAATCGTCATCTTCAACACGGTCGTGAACTTCGATGTATTGAGCTTTAACTTCTTTCATCTTAGCAGCAACTGTGAAGTCTTTGACTAATTCTTCTTGTTCGGCTTCGCTGAGGAGGCCGTTACCAGCTGGAATTAACTTACCAGTAATAACGTTTTCCTTTAAGCCGTGAAGTGGATCAACTTTTCCCTTGATAACAGCATCGGTAAGAACTCTTGTTGTTTCTTGGAATGATGCAGCTGAGAGGAATGATTTTGATTCCAAAGCAGCTTTAGCAATACCTAAGACAAGAGGTGCAGCAATAGCTGGTCTCTTACCTTCTAATAATGCTTTAGCATTAGCTTGTGTAAATTCATCAATATCAACCTTTGAATCAATGATTAAGTTTGTGTCTCCAGAATCCTTAATTTCAACTTTCTTCATCATTTGACTAATAATGATTTCGATGTGTTTATCGGAAATCTTAATGTTGTTTGATGTGTTATATGTAAGTTGAATTTCATTAAGAATATAATTCTTAACTTCGTCTGCAGAAGCAACGTTAAGGAGTTCTTTTGGTGCAATAACACCTTCGGTTAATTTATCACCAGCTTTGACAACATCGCCAACCTTAACGCATGCGATTGCGCCTGGAAGGGATTCATGTTCTTGAAGTTCAATATCGTTTTGAACTGAGATTTTAACTTTCTTGTTATTTGAATCAACATCTACTGCAACAACAGTACCATTGATTTTTGAAATAACAGCTTTTCCTTTTGGTTTACGAGCTTCAACAAGTTCAGTAACTCTTGGAAGACCTTTAGTAATATCTTTACCAGCAACGCCACCAGTGTTGAATGTTCTCATTGTTAACTGTGTACCTGGTTCACCAATGGATTGAGCAGCCATAATACCGACAGCTTCTCCAAGTTTAACAGGTTCACCTGTAGCAAGGTTGAGACCATAACATTTAGCACAGACACCGTTTTTTGTCTTACATCCGAAGATAGAACGGATTTCGACTTCTTTAATGCCTGCAGCAACAACTGCTTTAGCATATGTTTCTGTGATTAATGTATTTGCTGGAACAATAACTTCACCATCTGCGCTGCAGATTGGACGTAATGAGTATCTACCAAAGATACGGTCGAATAATGGAACGTATTCTTTGATTTCACCATTTTCATCTTCTGCACAAATTGCTTTGACGATAAAGCCTTGATCTGTGTGACAATCATCCTCACGGACGATAACATCTTGTGAAACGTCAACGAGACGTCTTGTTAAGTAGCCTGAGTCAGCAGTCTTAAGAGCTGTATCAGCACCACCCTTACGGGCACCGTGTGTGGAGACGAAGTATTCATCAACTGTCATACCATCACGGAAACACGACTTAACTGGGACTTCGATTGTTTCACCATGTGGGTTTTGCATAAGTCCACGCATAGCACAAAGTTGTGAAAGGGAACCCATGTTACCACGAGCACCTGAGTCTTGCATCATAAAGACTGGGTTACGTGGATCGTTTTCAATTTGATCTTTAAGACGTTTATCAAGAGTCTTCTTTGTTTCGCCCCATTTCTTGATGATGAGTTCTTTACAGCCTGATGCTGTCATAAGACCCATATCAACTTGTTCTTTCTGAGCACGAACGTATGATTCAGCCTCATCAATAATTTCAGCCTTACCTTGTAATACTGGAATATCGCTTAAAGCAATTGTAAAGCCAGCACATGTTGAGTACTTAAATCCGATGTCTTTGATTTTGTCAAGAACAGCGGAAGTTTTACTTCTACCGTATCTACGATAAATTTCATCAATAATCTTTTCTAAGCCTTTTGATGTACATGGTTTACGGCATGGTTGATTTGCAACAAATGCCTTAATATCTGTACCACGTGGAGCAAAGAATTCTGGTAAGTCACCTTTAAGGTTCTTACTGAGAACATCACTATTACCATCATTTAAATATGGGAAATCTGCAGGGAAAATAGTATTCCAGATAACTTTACCAATAGTTGTAATCATGTAACTATTGTTCATTTCTTCTGTAAATCCAACTTTCTTTAAAGCAGAACCACGGATTGCGATACGTGTGTGTAAATGAGCTTGTTTTGTTTGATAAGCCATTAAGACTTCATCAACGCTACGGAAGACTTTGCCTTCGGCATTTCCGTATGTTGTATAAAGTTCGTATTCTTCAATATCACCCTTTGCTTGTCTACGACCAGCACGAGCAACAAGAGCTTCTTTAGTTTCTTCGTAAGTAATGTAGTAGTTTCCTAAAACCATGTCTTGGGATGGAGCAACGATTGGTTTTCCATCTTTAGGACCAAGAATGTTATTGGAAGCAAGCATTAAATCGAGAGCTTCTTTTTGAGCAGCTTTGCTGAGTGGTACGTGAACAGCCATTTGGTCACCATCGAAGTCAGCGTTGAAGCCTTTACATACTAATGGGTGAAGACGAATAGCACGTCCTTCAACTAATTTTGGTTGGAAGGCTTGAATACCGAGACGGTGAAGTGTTGGGGCACGGTTAAGAAGAACTGGATGGTCTGAAATAATTCTTTCAACAATGTCGAAGACCTTACGATCATAACGGTCGATAAGTTTATCAGCTTGTTTTGGATTATATGCATCCTTGTTCTTAATTAATTGTTGAATAATAAATGGTCTTAAAAGTTTAACAGCCATTTCTCTTGGTAAACCACATTGGTACATCTTTAGATCTGGACCAACGGCAATAACTGAACGACCAGAATAGTCGACACGTTTACCGAGTAAGTTTTGACGGAATCTACCTTGTTTACCTCTAAGTGTTGAGGATAAGGATTTTAATTCACGTCCATTTGGACCTAAAACTGGTTTATCTCTCTTACCGTTATCAATTAATGAGTCAACAGCTTGTTGTAATAAACGTTTTTGTTGAACAACGATAACAGAAGGAGCATGGATGTCTAACATCTTTTTAAGACGATTATTACGTGTGATTACACGTTTATATAAATCGTTTAAGTCAGCAGCACCGAAACGACCACCACTTAATTGTGTAAGTGGACGGAGATCTGGTGGTATTACTGGGATGACATCTAAAACCATCCATTCAGGTTTATTCTTTGAATTGCGGAATGCTTCGACAACTTCAAGCTTCTTTGTTAAAACAACTGCTTTTGTTGAGCCTTGTTTTTCGTTTGCTAAGGCTTTCTTAATATCTCTGTATGTTTCTTCGATATCAAGATCATGAAGCATTTTCTTAATAGCATCGGCACCTTCGCCGAAGACTACGTTACCGTATTTGCTAATTAATTTAGCAATTGCGTAGAAATCAAATGGTTCTGAAGGATTTGCAAGATTTTCTTTAATTAATAAAGCTTCTTCTCTTGGTGATCCTTCTGGGATGAGGTCTTGAGCGATTAAATCGTCAATAGCATCAGCCATTACGTTTCTACCTGAGCTTGCATCACCGAGTTTATCGTTGATGTATTGGTTCTTTGATAATTTTGTACATTTTCCTGGTTCAAGGACAACATGGCTAACGAAGTAAGCAATTTCTTCAATTTGCTTTGGTGTCATATCAAGGAGAATGCTGATACGGCTTGGGGAACCTTTTAAGTACCAGATATGAGTACATGGTGAACAAAGTTCAATGTGACCCATTCTTTCACGACGGACATCTTTAGTTGTAACTTCAACGCCACATTCGGAACAAACTAAGCCTTTATCTTTAATTTTGTTGTGTTTACCACAACGGCATGTGTAATCCTTTGTTGGTCCAAAAATCTTTTCACAGAATAAACCACCTGGTTCTGGTTTTTGGTGACGATAGTTAATTGTTTCTGGATTAATAACTTCACCATGTGACCAACTACGGATTTGTTCAGGAGAAGCAAGTCCTACTCTGATGTTAGCTAAATTCTTTACGTCAAACATAACTCGTCTCTCCTTTCTTATGCTTCGAACTCATCATTGTCTAATTCGACACTATGAAGAGCTTCTTCGTTTTCTGAGAAGGTTGCATTAATTGCTTTATCAATCTTCTTTTCTTCTTCTCTATCTTGTTTTGCAAGCATATCAAGATCAAGAACACTACCGTTCTTATCTGTCAATGTAACATTGATACAGAGACCTTTGAGTTCTTTAACGAGAACTTTGAAGGCTTCTGGAATACCTGCATCTGGTAAGAGGCTATCATTAATGATAGCGTGATAGAGTTTACGACGGCCAACACGGTCATCTGATTTGTATGTAAGGATTTCTTCAAGGGTATGAGCAGCGCCATAAGCTTCAAGAGCCCAAACTTCCATTTCACCGAATCTTTGACCACCGTTTTGTGCTTTACCACCTAAAGGTTGTTGTGTAATTAAGCTGTATGGTCCACATGAACGAGCATGTAATTTATCATCAACCATGTGAACAAGTTTAATCATATACATAGTACCGACAGCGATTCTTTCATCAAATCTTTCACCTGTACGGCCATCGTATAAGACATTCTTGCCATCTGGTGCGATACCAGCTTTATCCATTAAGTCTTGGATTTCTTCAATTGAAATACCATCGAAGACTGGTGTAGCAACCTTCATTCCAAGTTTTGCACAGGCATAGCCTAAGTGCATTTCAAGGACTTGTCCGATGTTCATACGTGATGGAACACCGAGTGGGTTTAATAAGATATCAACTGGAGTACCATCTGCAAGGTATGGCATATCTTCAACTGGTAAGATACGGGAAATAACACCCTTATTACCGTGACGACCTGACATCTTATCACCTTCAGAGATTTTACGTTTTTGAGCGATAAATACGTGGACTGATTTGAAACAGCCGACTGGCAAATCATCACCATTTTCACGTGTGTAAACTTTAACGTCTACAACAATGCCACCACCGCCAGCTGGAACTTTCTTACAAACGTTCTTACGGTCACTTGATTTTTCACCGAAGATTGTTTGAATAAGTTTTTCTTCTGGGGAGATTGAGGCTTTTTCGCCTTTTGGTTCTGTCTTACCGACGATAATATCGCCTTCGTGTACTTCAGTACCAACGATAACGTTACCGTTATCATCTAAGTTAACTAATTGTTCTGGTCCAACACCGATAAGTTTCTTTGTGTTTTCTTCTGGACCATTTTTAGTTTCACGGAAATCAACAATAATTTCTTCAATATGAATTGATGTATATACGTCGTCTTTAACAAGTCTTTCTGACATAATGACAGCATCTTCATAGTTGTAACCTTCCCATGTCATGAAGGCAACTGTAACGTTTTGACCTAAAGCAAGATCACCGTTAACCATAGATGGACCATCAGCAATGATTTGTCCAGCTTTGACTTCGTCGCCAACATTAACAATTGGTTTTTGGTTAATACATGTTGATTGGTTACTTCTTTCAAACTTACGTAATCTGTAAGTTGTAACCTTTTTACCTGCTTTAACACGAATAACTCTTGAATCGACATAGTCGACAACGCCATCAGCTGTAGCGATAACAGCAAGACCGCTATCACGAGCAACTTTGGCTTCAAGACCTGTGCCTACGTAAGGTGCGCTTGGGTTTAATAAAGGAAGCGCTTGACGTTGCATGTTGGCGCCCATGAGCGCACGTTTAGCATCGTCGTTTTGGAGGAATGGAATACATGCTGCAGCAACAGAGACAGCTTGTTTTGGTGAAACACCAATATATTGAACGTTGTCACTATCTGTAACAATTGTTTCACCGCTTTGACGGCAAACAACTTTGATTCCTAATGGGATTAAACCATTTTCATCACGAACAACATTATCTTGAACGATAATTAAGTCTTTCTCGTTTTCTGCAGAGAAATAACTTGTTTCGTTTGTGATTTGCATACCTTTATCAGTCTTTACGACTCTACGGTATGGGGTTTCAATAAATCCGTACTTGTTAATCTTTGAATAGCAAGCAAGGTTATTAATAAGACCGATGTTACCACCTTCAGGTGTTTCAATTGGACATAAACGTCCATAGTGAGTTGGGTGAACGTCACGAATAGCCATTGAGGCTCTTTCACGTGAAATACCACCTTGACCCAAGGATGATGTTCTACGTTTATTTGTTAACTCTGATAATGGGTTAACTTGGTCTAATACTTGTGAGAGTTGGTTTGTTGAGAAGCAATCACGAATAGCATTTGTTAATGGTTTGATAACAATCAAATCTTTGACTGTTGGTGTCTTACCATCAAGTGCGCTTGTTGAGAATGCCATAGGCATCTTTTGTGTGACTGTCTTAACTAATTTACTTAAACCAATACGGAATTGTGTTTGGACAAGTTCTCCAACACAACGGACACGACGATTACCTAAGTTATCGATATCATCGTATGAACCAATACCAACATAAATGTTGAGTAAATAAGAGAACAAGGCAATAACGTCTGATAATGTTAACCATTCATTTGTAAGGCTTAAGTCTGTACCAATGATGTTTGTGGTCTTACCATTCTTATCAAAGACTTTGAGGATGTTGTATTTACCTTCAAATGTCTTTTCAATCTTGGCATTCAAAACCTTGTCATCTTTTCCTACTGGAGCTGTTCTTCTTGCAGCTTCTTTAAGGATTTCGTTATTGAGTCTAAGTGTTTTTGTATGTTCCTTTGAATTTTCAAAGACTTCATTATCAATAAGTTTTTGGACATCTTCTTTTGTAAGGACTGAACCTTTAACAAAAAGAATCTCTCCGTTTTCATCGATAATGTTTTCAGCAATTTTAACGCCAGGTAAGCGATCATAAATTCCTAACTTACGTTGGATTTTGTGACGACCGACAGATTGTAAATCATAACGTTTATAGTCAAAGAATTTTTGAACTAAGAAGTTTGAAATAGAATCATCTGTCTTTGGTTCGCCTGGTTTCATCTTATCAAAGATATGAGTTAAGCTGACTTTGATATCGGATGATTTGTTACCATCTTTATCTAATGTTCTTTCGAGCATTCCATCGACATTTGTAAAGAGTTTGTTGATGATGTCATCTGTTAAACCTAATGCTTTAAGTAAGACAGTTGCAGGCATCTTCTTTTGACGATCAATACGAACGTTAATGATTGTTTTGTCATCTTTTCTATCTTCAAATAAGAATTCAAGCCATGTTCCTCTTTGAGGAATTAAGTCAGAATTGTATTCTTCGTAACCTTGCTTATTAATTTCTTTATCTAAGTATGCTCCAGGAGAACGTACGATTTGTGAGACGATAACCTTTTCAGTACCGTTAACAATAAAGGTACCTGAAGGTGACATCAATGGAACATTGCCCATGAAAATTGGCTTTCCTTGAACAATACCACCGTTGTCTTTATCTTCTAATGATAAATCGCAGTAAAGTTGAGCATCATATGTATAACCGTGTTCCTTGCATGTTAAGAAATCATGTTTTGGTTCCTTAAGTTCGAAGCCGTTGTAATGAATGACATGCTTATTGTCCATTGTGGCAATAGGGAAAAACTCTTTCATTACTTGGTCAATACCGTGTTTAAGGAAGTCTTCATATGATTTTGTTTGAACTTCTACAAGGTCAGGGAGTTCAAAACTACCAGAGATTTTTGAGAAATCAATACGTCCACTTGGTAGAATTGGATAATTTTTGTATGTTTTACTCATGTATGGCTCCTTTGTAATTATTCGTCTTTTGTCGCTTTGAGAATGTAATATCCTTTGCTTCTCTCAAGAACTTCTACATTTCCGTAGATTTCCTCAAGATATGCTTTGACGGATAAGGCTCCTTGTGCTTTACGCACGACGACATAGAGCGAACCGCCATCAATTAAATGAGATTTCGCACCCAAGTAGATCTGATAAGTAACTTTCTTACCACATCTAATTGGAGGATTGCTCACAATTGAATCATATTGTCCTTCTATATTTTGATATATGTCACTTTGAAGGCAGGTGACTCGTTGGTCTAACGCGAGCGAGTGCGCATTACTCTTACAGAGTGCAAGAGCGCGCGTGTTGATATCTGAACAAGTTACAGTTAAGGATGGGGAGAAGTAAGCGAGAGTTAGACCTATCGGGCCTATTCCACATCCCATATCTAGCATCTTTCCTTTTAGAGTTAGAGGAAGCAGGGTTTCAATAAGAATCCTACTTCCTTGATCTAACTCATTCTTAGAAAAGACACCCTGGTCGGAATTAAAAGCAAACTTTACCCCATTTATTTCAAAATTAACAATCCTCGGCTTTGAAGCGAGTTTGTCATCGTTTATGTAATAATGAGAATTTGCCATTTATTCCAAAGGTGAATTAAGTGTTAAAAAATTACTTAATTTCGACATCAGCGCCTGCAGCGACAAGAGCTTTCTTGTGTTCTTCTGCTTCGACTGGTGAAATTTTCTCTTTGATGTTGCATGGTGCGCCATCAACGAGTTTCTTGGCATCCATAAGACCTAAGCCTGTGATAGCTTGGACTGCTTTGATAACAGCGATCTTTTGATCACCAGCAGCTTTGAGGACTAAGTTGACTTCTGATGGGCCAGCTTTTGCGCCTTCTTCTTCTGCTGGAGCTGCAGCTGCTGCAACTGTGACAGCGGCTGTGACACCGAATTCTTCTTCGACAGCCTTAACGAGATCGTTAAGTTCGAGAACTGTCATTTCCTTTAAGGAAGCGACGATTTCTTCTTTTGTTAACTTTGCCATATTAATTTCCTCCTAATTAGGCATTTGCCTTATCTGCAACTGCTTTAACTGTAGCTGCAAATTGGCGTACTGGTGCTTGTAAGCACGATAAGAACATGGATATTAATCCTTCGCGGTTTGGTAACTTTGCGATTTCTTTCAATTCTTTTGCATCGACGAATTTACCTTCGACTACGCCAGCTTTGATAACGAGTTTTTCGTTGTTCTTAGCAAATTTTGCGATAGCTTTTGGCATTCCTGTAGCGTCAGAAGAGAAGACATATGCATTGCTTCCTGAGAGGTATTCGTCTAATTCTTTGACACCTACGTTATCATTTGCCTTACGGACAAGTGTGTTCTTGTAGACGTTGAATGAGGCGTTAACCGCTTTAAGAGACTTTCTGAGTTGTGCAAGTTCAGCAACTGTTAAACCACGATATTCGACAACTGCGATTGAAGAAGCTTCTTTAATTGAGTTTTCGATTTCGCTGACAATAGCTTTCTTTGACTCGAGAGTAACTTGATTCATTGTTCTACCTCCTTTGTAAATTGTTTTGTTTTGAGATCCAATATACTGGGATTTTTACCTAAGCAACATGATTAAGCCCCTTGGCCGTTGCTGTCTTGGGTATATTGTGCTCTATTACATTCCTTCGAAAACGAAGCGAATGGATGGGCCCATAGTAGTATGAACTGCTGCGGACTTAATGTAGGCACCTTTAACAGCTGCTGGTCTTACTTTAACAAGTGTTGATGTAAGAGCAACTAAGTTGTCTACGAGGTCTTTATCTGAGAAGCTAACACGGCCAATTGAGAGAGCCATATTTGCGTCTTTATCTAAACGATATTCGACCTTACCTAATTTGATTTCCTTAATAGCGTTACCGATATTTGGTGTGACTGTACCTGTCTTTGGGTTTGGCATTAAGCCTTTTGGACCAAGGACACGACCCATCTTACCAAGTTCGCCCATCATTTCTGGTGTGGCTACGATAACATCGAAATCGAACCAGTTTTCCTTTTGGATTTTTTCAAGTAATTCCTTACCTCCGGCAAAATCCGCACCGGCTGCTTTAGCTTCTTCAACTTTAGAAGTGATTGCACAGATCTTTTTAGTCTTACCATTACCATGTGGGAGAATGAGAGTTCCTCTGATTTGTTGGTCAGCCTTTGTTGTATCAATGTTAAAGTGCATTGAGACATCGATTGTGGCATCAAACTTTACTGTTGAAGTTTTCTTGACAAGAGCAATGGCTTCTTCAAGGGAATAAACCTTTTTAGAATCGATGAGCTCTGAAGCTTTCTTATAATTTTTACTTACTTTCATAACTATTAGTCATCGATTGAGATACCCATATTGCGGCATGAACCTGCAACAACTTTCATTGCTGCTTCGATGTTGTCGCAATTTAAGTCAGGTAACTTGTATTCTGCGATTTCCTTGAGTTGAGCTTTGGTGATGTGGCCAACGATAACTTTTGGGTTTGCTGAGCCTTTTTTAACACCAGCAGCTTTAAGGATTAAACCTGCAACTGGGGAAGTCTTGATTACAAAGTCATGGGACTTGTCTTCATAGGCTGTAATGATAACAGGAACGATTTGGCCTTTACGGTCAGCTGTCTTAGCGTTGAAATCAGTACAGAACTTTGGCATGACAACACCTGCTGATGCAAGCTTTGGTCCTGGTTTTGCTTCTCCGCCTGGGAGTTCCATTTTTACAACCTTGACGATTCTTTTACTCACGTGACATTTCCTCCTTCTTTTGAAATTTGTCCGTGTCGTGGGATTGACGAGCTAAATCGATTGCTCTTCCACGAGACGATTATACACACACGTCTACATACTCTCATTATGCAAACGATATGCGATTGAGAGTGTATCATATATGTATATATACATGCAAGTAGAAAATGCACACGAATAGGTGTGCAAATCTACAAAATATATAAATATATTTTAAATTTTAAGTTTTTACTCGATTTTTGAGTAAATTAGTAACCAAGAATTTATCACCAGAAAGTAAGATGGTTTTAATGCCTAAAGTGTCAAGTTTTTTAATGAGGATTTTTGTTCTATCTCTAACGCTGTCACCAATTAAAACACAACCAATATATTGACCATTTTTAGCAACGTAAATTAATGTTCCAGGAACTTCAGTTTCTTTAACTTCAACATTATTTTTGCTAAGCAAAGCATAATTTCCTGCAAGGATTTCTTCGCCTTTATAGATTGTTCTAATGCCTAAACCAGGAACCTTTTCATATTGTTCCTGAGCAAGCGCTAATTCTGAAATGTTTCTATGTAAACAGCCAATAAAGCGGTCATTAATTCTTCTTCTGATACTCCATTTAGGACTATATCTTTTAATTCAAAGCTACCATAGGTAAAAGTACCAGTTTTATCTAATTCGGCAAGAAGACTCCCACTTCAAGTTTACTAAGTGGTGAGATG
>CALEHV010000011.1 GCA_937876465.1 uncultured Bacillota bacterium
AGGATATATGGGTCAACATACAAGAAGCTATGGACCAAGATGGATCCACTCTTAGCGTTTACACGCCAACAAAATATGATGCAATGAAGACAATTGTAAAAGTAAATGAACTGATAAACTGTGAGGTAAGAGAACTTGAAATGCAAAATCATTCAAATAAATCTCCAGGCATACAGTTTAATCATTATCATCCAGGAAATCATGAAGGACCTTGTGGCGATGCTCATATGTGTTTTGGGATTCCAACTATTTCTACTGTTGTGAGATAATTAAAATATGAAGAAATATATAGAAGCAAAAAAAATACTCGAAAAAAACGGATGGGTTCAATTTGATATAAAAGATGATTATTTTTATAAATTATATTTTGATGCAGTTTTTGATGATGCGTTAAGTGAAGAAGAGAAAAAAAGAAGAATTGGAAAAGCACAATTAGAAGCCCTTGAAAACTGTAAAGATAAACATAATTTTGAGAAAGATTATTATGATGCATTAAGAAAGAAATATAAATGGATTAGGAAGCATCCACCAAAAGAATTTACCACTATTAGTCACCTTACTGAAGGAAGCATAGATGAGAATTGTAATTATGCTTGCTTTGCTCTAGACCCCATTATTAAAGTTGAATTGGAAAATATTGAATTTGCTGGGTTTATAAAACATCTTTTATTTTTAAAACTTGACGAAAAAGGAGAATACATTACATATTTTTTTATTCATTTTGTTGAACACCTGGCAGGTGGAGAACGTGACAAAATTTTAAGCAACGTTCATGAATGGTGCTGCTAATGTTTAATCTATAATCTTTTTATGATTTGTAGATTGTGCTTGAAAACCGATTTTATCTAAAAAATGCTTGGATGAAATAGAAAAAGGCTTGAGACGTTAAAATTAGGTTCCAAGCCTTTTTATTAATAATAAAAATCATTTTTCGCGACTTATGATTTTCTGCTTAGCAAGACAAAACTTTGTATTGACGTTAAGGTAATTTAAATCAAGCAAAGTCTGAAGACTTAAACAAGAAATTGAATATCATTAAATATTTTAATGTGAATAGAACTGTATTTTATGCATACATTAACCGGCAAGAAAACATTAGCATTGATTAAGAAGTTTTCCAAGTTTCTTTCAATTTAAAAAATGACCTGATAATACGTTAATAAAAAAGTTCCTTATTTATGAGCAAAATTTATCCTATTTACTTAAGAGATAGAAATATTTTATTTTTAAACAATATGAATAAAAAATTAAACATGATTGATTGTATTAAAGTGTTTTTTCTTTCGATAAAATAAA
>CALEHV010000012.1 GCA_937876465.1 uncultured Bacillota bacterium
TTGATACTCTTTCAAAAGAAAACGAAAAAGTAATGAAAGAGTTATCAAAGGAAATTGAAAAGAATTTGAAGAAATATTACTTGCTGTTAAAGGTGTTTGTAAAGCAAGCGACTACGATTAGTAAAGAGGACCTTTAAAAATGACTAAAAAGCAAATTGGAATAGGCGAACGAGTTTATGTTGAGGGTAAAAACGGCGAATTTCGTTTAATTGGATTTATTCACGAAGCAAGAACTGACGACGCTATTATTAAAGTATGGGTTACACAACCAGATATTAAAGTTACCTCATATAATCTATATGGGGTTGACGTGAAAGGAAATTAGCTTATGAAAAAATTTATTTTGCCTAAAAGGAAATATGGCGATTATAAATACAAAAAATCATTTTTTAATGCAGTTTATAAATTGAATAAAACAAGAGTTGACGCTGTGTTTGGTGATTATGGCGTTCCAGCAAGAGAATTATTTTATCAAAGAATTAAAGAAGAAAGAAAAGACGCAAATTTAGTTTACAAAATGGACGTTGAAAAAGACCGAAAACCTACAATGTATGACGCTTTTAAATATATTCAAAGAACGGAAGATTTTCGTAGTGAAAGAGAACGATTCGTTGACAATCTCTTATCTGGTATTAAAGGTAACGATAAAAAAGTATTTAGAGCAATAATAGGAAGAAATCACCATATCGAAGAAAGTAAAATTCGTTGGGATAAAGAAGAACACGCTTATTTTTATGATTTTAGCAAAAAAGTGAAAAATAAAGACGGAAGTTATTCAACAAAAGAAATGACAGTTATGATAACTTTTGAAAATTCACCTAAGCAAATAACTTTTAAAGAAATGGAAATGTAATTATGCCTTATAATAATTCAAAAAAAATTGACGGAAAATTTTCAATGAAATCCGTTATTGCTTCTACAAAAAAAGCAAAGATATTTAAACAAAATGAGTGGTATGGAATCCGCTCTTTGCTTGGAAATTTTAACTGGTCGTTCATAGCGGTTATTCTTGGCGCACGTGAAGCTGGAAAATCGTATTCGATTACAGAATACTTTGTAAAAAAATGGAAACAAAAAGGGATTCCGTTTTACTGGTTAAGATTAAATGAAGCGTCTATGAAAAAAATGTTAGTTAATGACGCCGAAAAGTTAGTTGACCCGGATATTTACAGAAAATACAAGTTGAATCTAAAAGTAAAAGGCAATACAGTTTACGATAACGGCAAACGTATGGCGACAGTATTGGCGTTATCCACATTTGCAAACGATAAGGGTGTTGCTCTGTTCGACAAGGATTTTCTTAACGACGAAGATATGTGTTATCATATTTGTCTCGACGAATTTGAACTCGAAAAGACTCAACGTTCACAAGGCGATATATCTTACCAATTCGTGCAACAAATGGAAAACATTGTTCGTTCAACAAAGAAAAGAATGAAAATCTTCTTAGTTGGAAACACACTTGAAGAAGCAAGCGACATATTGACTTTATTTAATTTTATTCCAGAAACGTTTGGAAGATTCAAATTGAAAAAGAAAAAATGTGTCATTGATTACTTACCACCAAGCGACGCATATAAAGAACGTAGAAAAGGAACTATTGCCGATATCCTTATGGGCGAACATTCTAACTTTACGAATGAAATATCGTTTGACGATTCACTTATTACAAAACGAAGACTAATCAAACCTACGTGTGTAATCCATTTCGACAAAACGAAAAAATTTACTTTATGGGATAGCAAAGTTATAGCAGAATATAACGGCGAACAATGTAAAGTAAATATAAGTATGAGACCATATCTCGACTTGCTCTTCGACCAAAAGCAAAGAGATAATGTTGTATCGCTATTTGATACTCGCTCATTCCTTTATAGAAACTTAATTACATTTAAAAAATTCCAAAAGGAAATACAGCAAATTAAACCAAGAAAACAATAGTGCAACGTTTTACACTTGCACTTTTTTTAATTTTATGTTATTTTAGAATTGTAAGAGTGTTACCTATATATATCTGGTATAATGTAATCGTTGACTACACGCGAAGAGCGACAACGAGTGCAAACGTGAGTTAAGCGTTGGTATCACATATAGGACTAACCTATTTCTTACACTTCTATACAAAAAGAAAGGAAAAAAGATTATGGAAGACGAAAAAATTATCGAATCGGGATTAGAGGCAAACAAAGCTAACTATGACGCCTTAACCGCCTTAAAAGAGTTAAAAGAAAAAACAGTTAGTAAAGAAAAATACGAGAAACTCGAAAGAGAACACGCTGAATTGTTAAAGTCTTATGTTGAGGGTAATCCTTTACCAGAAGACCAAAAGCAAGAATCCAAAACCATTAAAGAGTTAAGAGAAGCAACCTTTAAAGAGGGAATTAGCAATATCGAATTTGCCGAAAACTCTCTTAAACTTAGAGAAGCAATTTTGGAAGAATCTGGCGAAGATATCTTTGTTCCAAAAGGCAAAAAAATTATTGCAACGGAAGAAGATTACGCAGCAGCTCAACGTGTTGCTGACGTCTTAGAGCAATGTATCGACAGTGCCGAGGGCGACAACCAAGTATTTACAAACGAATTACAAAGACGCACAATCGACATTATGCCAAGTCGAAAGCGTTAAGAAAGGAAAATTATTAAATGGCTTATTCAGGACAATTAAGAAGTAATGAAATCTTCTCCGCCTTATTCAATATGATTATTTCACAAAAGGTCGAAGCAGATAACATTTCTTCAATGTTTAGTGAGTTAGTTAACGAAGCAAGAACTGACGGAAGTCTCTTTGGGGACACTAAACTTTTTTATGCAACTGACGTCTTAAAATCTACCCCATTTGGAAATGACGCAGAAGCAACAAATTTACTTGCTTTACACAGACCACCAGCACCAAACTGTCAAGAAATCGTATTAGACGTTTTCCGTCAAATCTCTCTTACAGTTGATAACTATTTATCAAAACGTGCGTGGGCTGACGAGGGAGCATTTTCCTCATTTACAAGCGTTATGCAAGGTTGGATTTCCAAAACAAAAGAAATCTATGACGCAACAACATATAACGCATTTATTGGAACAGACGTCTCTTCTTCAACAGTTAACACAATCACAGTTGACGAAGACGAATATCCAAGTTTAGGTCAAGGTATCGGTGAAGTTATCGCTGACCTTATTGTTAATCTTAAAGACGCAACAAGAGATTACAACGATTTAGGATACTTACGTTCCTATTCACCAGAATCATTACAAGTTGTTTGGAATTCAAAATATGTTAATCAAATTAAATACATTGATTTACCAGCTCTTTACGCCGGCGAAGAAATTAAGAAAGTTATCTCAATGGGTAAAATTCTTCCAGCAAGATTCTTCGGTGTAGTTAATACTGTTTCAAAGACAACAGCAGACTCAAAAACACGTTCACTTATCGAACAAGACGTTACAGTTAGCAGCACAGTTTATCACTTATTCGCTGGCGACCTTGTTCCAAGTGGTGCAACACTTGTTGACGGCGGTAAAATTGTTGTTCCAAGTTATCAAGAAGACGACAGCATTATTTGTAAAGTCTTTACAAAAGGTGCTGTTCCATATATGTCCGCATTTGAAGTTGGAACTTCATTCTTCAATGCAAAATCATTAACAGAAAATCATTATCTCACATTCGGTCATAATACATTAAAGCATTTGGCAGATAGACCTATGATTACTGTTAAGAAAGCAGCATAGTAAGAGGGTTTACATCTTTTTACCTCTTATTGATATTTGCCTCGCAAGAGGACGTGTGAGACCACGTTTCAAGTCTCGTTGACCTCCTTTACCCTTGTTTGGAACGTGCAAGGAAAAATAAAACGTTCCCTTTTATATAATGGACTCTTAATAAGAATCCATTACATAGAGGAATTAAAATGATTAGATTATATACATTACATTACAATAACTATTTCAATAGAAATTTTAAAAGAGAAAATTCATTACAAGAATACTTAGACCAAGATTATTGGACTAACGGACACGAAGTGAATAATGTTTCTTTTAATCCAGCTGACGGCGTCGATACAACACAAATTGTCTCATATAACGCCGACAATGACGATTATTGTATAGTTGCAAAAATAGAAAACAATGTTGAAACAATCTTGTCTCGTTGGTTCATTATGGAAGCAAAAAGGACAAGAACAAATCAATATCTTTTAACATTGAAAAGAGACGTTTTAGTTGATAATTACGATACAATTAAAGAAGACCCTATTTTTGTTGAAAAAGGAACATTGCAAGAAAATGACCCTTTAATTTGTAACGACGAGGGAATGAAATTTAATCAAATTAAGAATGACGAAAAATTGATTATTTCAAAAGATTTTGGCGACGGAGCTGACGTTCCTTATGAAGCGTGTCCGTGGTTACTTGCCTTTTTGACAAAGGATTTTGATACCGATACAATCACAGTTGCGACAAACGAATTTCCTACGGATACTTACACATTAGCACAAATTGCAAGTGAAGTTGGAATAACAGCATCACAATTAAGAAATTATCTTAAATTTCCAAGTGGTGCAGAACCTATTGGAAAAGCATACGGAAACGAAGTCCATTTTAATATTGGTTATGTTAGAGGCGGTGGAAGTATTGGCGAGGGTATGAAGTTAGTTTATTCAAACTCATACGGATATCGTTCATTCTACGACACAAGCATATATTTAAACGATTTTGTATTTAATGTTTTGCCAGATAGTCGTTCAAGATTGAAAGAAAATTTAGATTCTGTTTTTGGGTCAATAAGCAGCACAACAATAAAAAACATTGTCGAAGAAGCATTTAACGAATCAATTATTAACTGGAATCAAATTAAGATTTTAGAAAGTTATATTGGTAAAAAAGTTAATGTAAACGGAATTATATATAAAATTGGAAGTATTAGAAAAATAGAATCCGGTGTATGGCAAGATAGACCATTAGAAAACGACAATGCAGTTATCAATTCATTGACTACCGCTGTTTTAGAGGGAACTATTATAAGAAGAGAAAGTGGTGTATATCACATTTCAACACAAACCAGAAATGTATATTTGGAACTTGAAGAAACAACACAAGGAAACATTACTTTAAATTTATCTGTTTCCGGTCAAACAAGAAACAAGACCGCAAACTGTGTATGCGACGTTATCGCTATTCCATTCTCAAACATTCCGTTTGGTAAAACTCACCACGATATTTATGAGGGTTACGGATATGCCAAGTTATCAAAAGAAGAATTATACAGAATTGCGACAGCATTTAGCGAACAATTAGGAGAAAATTGTAAAGACGTTCAAATTGTTCCATATATCAATATCCCGACACAATTAGGATATTTTGACGAAGAATTTGTATATAGACCTTGTATCGATTTAGACGGATTAGTCGAGGGTAAAGATTATTTGCAAATAAAGCAAAACGACGATATGGTATCATTAGCGTTTTGTTTGCCAAGTGCTAACGTTCAAACTTATAGGAATTTATATATTCCATATAACAATCCAAAAATAAAATCACAAACAGAATTTATTAGACTTGTATCGCCTACGGGTCAATCAATCTATGAAATGAATCCGTCAAAAAATGGCGGTTTAAGTATATTAAACATTACCGGAACATTAAAACCATATAACACATACTATAAGATTACGCCTAATTTTGGTTTCATTTACGGACAAAATTTTGATAAAGACCCTCGCGGACTTATTATCCAAGATAACTTCTCAATGACACAAATAAGCGACGCGTGGACTCAATATCAATTACAAAATAAAAATTATCAAGAAATCTTTAATAGACAATTACAATCATTAGACATTCAACAAGGTATAGCAAGACAAGAAGCACCTATAAAAGCAATATCTGGCGCAATATCTGGCGGTGCAAGTGGTGCGGTAACCGGTTTTATGGGAACTGGAAGTCCATACGGAGCAATCGCTGGTGCAGCAGTTGGATTGACAGCTG
This sequence comes from uncultured Bacillota bacterium, assembly GCA_937876465.1. GTDB lineage: Bacteria > Bacillota_I > Bacilli_A > RFN20 > CAG-826 > Fiminaster. Next base: position 5,974 of record CALEHV010000012.1, read on the forward strand.
GAACTGTTGGCGGTGCATTGGATTTAGCAAATATGGATAAAAGGTTAAAAGACCAAAGAGACCTTACAATCCAAAACTTCGCTTATACATTAGGAAACGTCCAAGCAAGACCGGATACAATAACAAAGACAGATACATTTAATATTGATTCTAAGTTAATGCCTTATGTTGAATTCTATACTTGCAGCGACGTTGAACGTAAAGCGTTGGAAGACAAAATCGCATATGACGGAATGACAGTTATGAGAATTGGAACATTAGAAGAATTCCAAACAAACGGCGGATTCTTCAAAGGTCAATACATAAAGAATTTAAATAATTCTTTCAATGGTGATAATCATATGTTAGAATCAATTAACACAGAACTTATGAAAGGGGTGTATTTATAATGCCAATTCAAGAAGCGTTATTATCTACTGTATCTTCTGTTGGAAGAGCAGTATCTGGGGTTCAAGAAATTAAAGATAGAGAACTCGAAAGAACAGCAAAAGAAGCACGTTTGTTAAAGACACAAGCAACAACGGAAAAACAATTAGCACAAGCACAAGTTGCACGAGATAGAGCAGAAAAAATTAGAAGTGCAACAGTAGAGCAAAAAGCAATTATGCAAGAACGTTTGGAAAACATTAAAAAACAAAAGGAACTTGCAGACATTAAATTACAACAAGCAGCATTAAAAACTGAAACACAAGAAAAGTTAAGTGCTGAACGTTTGAAACAAAGCGAACTAAGAACAAAAGCATTACAAGATAAAGTTCAAGGCGTAAAAGTTCAAACTCAACCAGAACAAAAACAAGTGTTTAATCTAAGAACACGTATTAAAGCAAAGAAAGGAAGACGATAATTATGGCAGCGAAATTACCAGATATTAACTTGCTCATTCAAGCTGGATTTGACCCTAAAACTGGTCTTCCATTAAAGTTTGGTATTGGAAGTGAAAGCGGATTAGTTAACGATATTCGTATGCAATTACGTATATTGGACGAACAAAACGCAATCAATCGTTATAATTGGGTTAATCTTCCAGAGGGATTGAATAGTAACCTTATGGAAAGAATACTCTATTATAAGGGTCAAGGTGCTTTCTTCTATATGAAAGAACTTAATAAATTCTTCTTCTTGCCTTATGCCTTAGACGGAACAATCGACGTTTATGGACGCTTTATGTCTATTACGCCTCTTCCATTTAACGGACAAAGCAATACAGACGCAAAAGGAAAAATTAAACCCTGGATTCAAGGATTAACTAAAAAACCTTTATATGACGTTCCACAAGAATTAACCGAAGAACAATTTTTAGACGGCTGTGTTATCTTAAAAGACTATACACAACAATTTAGCGAAACAATTATTGCAAGACAAATTATCCAAGACCCTTTACTCAATGTTATGGCGGAAACAATTCCTCTTGCAAGAACAGCATTGATTGCTTCAAGTGGTGTTCGTGGTGTTAGAGTTCAAGACGAAGACCAAAAAGAAGAAGTTAAGATTGCAGCTTGTAACATTAAAGATAGTGCAATTCGTGGCGATATTTGGATTCCAATTACCGCTCAAACCGAATTCCAGGAACTCACTAACGGAACAGCATTACGTAGTGAAGAATTCTTAATCTATTTACAAGCATTAGACAATTATCGTTTATCCCTTTACGGATTAGATACTGGAGGATTATTTCAAAAGAAGTCTCATATGTTAGAGGCAGAACAAGAAATGAACGCCGGACACGCTAAGTTAGCATATCAAGACGGATTATCAATGAGACAACGTTTCTGTGATATCGTTAACTCAATTTGGGGATTAGGTATTTGGTGCGAACCAAGCGAATCCGTATTAGCAATGGATATGAACGGCGACGGAATCGCAGCTGATACACAAGGCGAATCAAACCAAGTAGAAGAAAGCGAGGGCGAAGAAAATGAAATGTAATTACAAAACCAAAACTTTTAAAGAAGTATGGCAAGACGCAACCGCATTTAAAAACGCATTTTCAACCTCGCCGTTTGCTTATATCATTCCTACAACACAAGTCGATTATACAGGCGTTATCTATGCTCTTTTAATGGCAAGATATGCAAACTCACATATTGCTAACAAAGACGAAGAACAATTTAAGAACAAATTATTCTCAACAATTTATCAATATGCTCCTACGTGGATTAAATCAATGGAAGTTCAATCAAAGTTGCGTGCATTGACAGAAGACGAGTTAATGACCGGAACAAAGCAAATTAACGACCACGCTTTTAATCCCTCAACCGAAATCGAGGGAGCAATCAATCCGGATTCCGGCGAAATCTTAACAACAAACGAACAAACAAAGACTCGTTATGTTAAGTCCAAAATGGACGGATACGCAATTCTTATGGAATTATTACGTAGAGACGTTACCGAAGACTTTATTGGAAAATTCAAACGTCTATTCGTAGTTGTTCTTATCCAAGATTGTTGTTATAATGAAGAAGAAGAGGAAGAAGAAAATGGATAGCACAGACAATTTAATTATGGGTGTTACTGGAACTGTATTAAGCGGAACGGGAATAACCCTTAGCGTTACAGAGTTGCAAGGAATCATATCTATTATTATTACTATATTAGGATTTATTATCTCTGTAATGATACCTTGTATTGTTAAAATCGTTAACAAGGTAAAGCAAATTAAGGCGGACGGAAAAGTAACCGCCGAAGAAGTCCAAGATTTAAAAAACACAACAAAAGAAGTTGTTGAAGAAATCAAGGACGGAATCAACGATTTAAAAAACAAGAAATAACCATATATGCGTTGAAATAGACGTGTAAGAAAGGAACTTATGTATATGGAAAATTCAAGACAAAATACACGCTTCCATTGGCGTAATGCTAAACGTCTCGAAAAGTTTAGCGAAACAATGGATAGTGACGGAACAAACGTCGAATTTGGTGGTAATGTCGAAATTGACGGCAAAGTTAAAGTAAATGGAACTGAGTCCTTTCGCGACGCTAACAATAGACTATTTATTAAAGATTTAGAAGATTCAGTTAATGGTGAAAACACAGTTGTAATTACTTTTACAGAAGACGATTGGGACGAAGATAATGAAATATATGTTAAACATATTGAAATAAATAACGCTTTTATAAGATTGGATTACAGAAATTTAACTAAATCTCTTGCATATTTAACAATTTATAATCCATATTTTAAAGCCTTATCTTCACTAAATAATGTAGACGCATTTTCAGGATTAGATAATATACCCGAAGACCGCAGTGTTGTATTTGACGATTCTTTATCTGATAATGGAAAATTTATAGCATTATTTAACGGAATTATTGAAGAAGTATCTCCTGAAATTTAATTATGTGGTTAGAAAATAATCACAAGAACGCTCTTAAACGGGCGTTTTTAATTTGTCAAAATATACTAAACTAAATAAAATCACGCTTAAACTGGCTAAAATAGGGCAAATACGAGAATTTGGAATTATTCTATATCAACAAACTATAATTTTGTTTTATAGTTTGTTGATATAGAATAATTTGGAATTATTCTATATCAACAAACTATAAAACAAAATTATAGATTTTGTGTTTGTTGGGTGGTCTTATCTTA
>CALEHV010000013.1 GCA_937876465.1 uncultured Bacillota bacterium
AAAAGATTTTTAGATAAATCCCATCTACTTTCGCCATCACGATATGGACGTACTGTGTGGTCATCTAAAACTTCATATGTAAATTCTAAACCATGCGAAGTATAAAAAACTTCTCCAGCATGAGCAAGAATATTGTTCCAAATTTTATCAATTTCTCTCATTGTGTATCTTTTAATTTAATAATTCAATTTTACTCATTCATTAATTAATGCAACAACCGTCTCTGTGGTTACCGCCAGAACGTCTCTACCTGATACATGTATGGGTCGTAATAACATTTGTTATTGTAGCGGAATTTGGCATGTAATTCTATTATATTTTTGTTACTGTTTTATTACTGGCGGTTAATGTTTTGTTATGTCGAAATGTTGTGGTAAAAAACATACCATCATCGACCTTATGTGTACAATAGGCACCGTGCCTTATGTAGACTTAGTCTTTTGCACAATAAGCAAACACATTAATTACTTTTTCTCTAAACACTTTAAATATAAATTCTTAAAAGGTATAAACAGGTTGTTTGTTACTTTAGTTATCTCAGGCTCATTTGTGAACTTCTTATAAGAGCAGCAAAGGAAGTCAAACAATTTGGCACAAATCATATTTGTTCTCCTACCATATTTTTTCATTACATCGCAAGAGTCGTCAGGTCCTACAAAATCAAATATAGTTAGTTTTCCGTGTACAAACTTGTTCAACACTACATCAATGTCTCCAAGAACCTCATCTAGTCTGGCTTCTTTAACAATATCTTTATATGAAAACTTGGGTTTTTTAGTGATTGATCTAATCCATGAGTAATCAAAATAAGATTTTATATTATAATCATCTTTTGGAAGATCATGTTTTTTTACGAATTTTTCACATTCTTCTTCATCTTCAATTTGATAATATTCACGTTTCAAAATATCTAAAGCTAGATAGTCTTTCATAGCTATTTCGTTATTTACTAAAACTGTTAAGGTAGAAATCTGCTCTATTGCTGTCCTTAAAATTGCGCCAGCTTGAGACCAACAATTATCAAATATTAAAAGAGTATATGAATGAATAGACAGGAAAGAATCCGCAAATAGGTTATAAATAGGTTTACAAATCTTTTTTTGCTTTAAATAGTATTCAAAAAAATATTTAATGTTTTTAGGAGTGGTTGCCTTATTAATAAAACAAAGCAATTCGTTAAGTAATTCTTCTCTGGCTGAAGGCATAAGAATATCTTCTGATTAGAAAGGCTCTTCTTCAAGCTCAATAGCTGATACTTTTGAATCATTAACATTTAGCAATTTAACTTCATCTACAATTTGTTTAATTAAATCGTATAGTGGTTTAGCAATTTTATATTCCTTTGATTTTGTAGCCTCATCTATTAGAAGAGGCTCTAGCACATACGAATTTTCTTTTTCGTACGATAGCATTTTATAAATATCGTTTGCATTAATGCTTGTTTCATTAAATACGTGTGTGAACTTGTTGTTTGTTTCTAACACTATTTTGTTTTCTTCATTTAAACTAATGTTAATTTTAATTTCCATATACTTTTAGTCTCCTTCTAATAGCATCTCTTCCACCATCCATATTGTCGGCAACAATATTCAAAATATCTTTATCTTCTAGGCATCCATTCTTAATGTTTAACTTTCCGTTGATATTATTTAAATAAATAACGTTATCCACATCCAAATTAATAACAAGCAACGGATTGTGTGTGGCAAATATTATTTGGGCTTTGTCACGCAATTCTGAAAGATACTTTATTAACTCGGCGATAATTCTAGGATTAGATATATTATCTTCAGGTTGATCAATCACATATATTCTTTTATCTTCACCCTTTTTGGTGATAAAACGATAAAATACAATAGATTTTTCGCCTAATGTATTGCCAATTTGCATCTTACTTGTTGAACTAACAATTGTGTATGATTCTTTTTCAAACTCCTCAACAAATTTATCAGAGTTATCTTTATATTTTTGTTTATAGTTATCAATGCTGCTTGCCCCTCTAATGGCCGATATAAGCTCCGAAGAGGTTGTAATTTCAAGCAAAGAGGCTTCGTTTTGATAATCTGAAACAAATAACTTTTTAAGTAATTCATCAAAGATATCAGGAACATCGTTATATTTGGACTTAGTAACAAAATCAAAACCGCTATCTTGAACAATAGAGCATCCATCTTCACTATTTAGAACTTGCTTTCTTATTGTTGTTTCTTCATATTTATTTTTCTCTCTGATTGTTCCTAAGATGTTGTCAATAAATATTTGTTTCCCACTGTTGTAGGTCCTTTTGTCTGAATCTGCCGTATTAGAAATGCGATCTATTACAGAGTTATAATCTTTGATTTTTGAAGAAATAATATTTTTTATCATTGATTCTGCCCTTGCATCTAAATATTTTTTGGAAATAGATGCTTTTAGCACAGTAATCAGTTCAAAAGCTTCTTTGAGTTTTCTCTTTTCATCGTCATTATAAATATTCATCCCATATTCTTCTTTAATTGTTTTCAGAATTCCGTTAATTGATTCTATACGGTCAGAATAGTTGTTTGTAGTTTTCGAAAAATTATCACTCTCAACTATTTGAACATAATAAGTGGCTGTACCCTCGAGTTCATAATTAAATACAAAGTTTTTATCAAGGGAATTCAATTTATTCGTTAACGAAATTTTAGATTCAATTTTGTTTAAAATGTCGAAGCAATAATTATGTATTGCTTTTTCAAAATTAGTATTGTTGATTTGATTAAAAGTGACTTCATTTCCAAAAATAGATTTTTCATTATTATTGTTGTCAATAAGCTGAGACTGAGTTACAAGTTTAACCATTTCTAAATTTTCATCATCAACAGAGAATCCGTTGTCCTTTAGAATGCGTTTCATATAAGCGTGTTTAATGTTGCTTTCTCCAAGCGCAATACCATTTAATAAAGTAGATTTACCACTTCCGTTTTCTCCAATAATTACATTAATTCCATTGCTTAAATCATATTCCTTATCTTGAACAGTAAAGGATTTAATGAATTTGTATTCTCTATTCGTTCTTTTGAATCTAGATTGTGGTGCTGAAAACGCAAGAACCAAACCCATAAAAGAAGGCAAAGCTTTGATTTGAAAACAATAAACTTTGTCTTTAGGTACAACCATATTTTTATGGTGTAAAGGATAGGCATCCCATTCATGACAATCGCTGCCAGCAATCAAACTAACGCCAATATCTTTTGGCAAATCTGTAAGATTATTTATTAAAATTCCTTCAACTTTACTAGATTGATATTCAAGGGCATTAATGTAACCAGATTGAATAAAACATAGTGGTTTTTCACAAGAATCACTAACACAATTATTACCGCCTGAAGGATTGCCAAGATCCTTTCTTTGACATCCAATCAAAAGAGCATTTAATCCAGCTTTTCTTAAAATCTTCTCAAATCTATCCTTCGAGTAAAAATCACTTGGTGAAATAAGAAGATCATCTTGAAGAGCATCTTTAATTAAACTTAATTCCTCTTCGCTAGATGCATCAAAAACAGCAATAATATGGCAAGACGGCTTTCCATCATCAATAGCAACATCAAATTCTACAGCCGGAAGAATATTTTTTATATTCAGATATTTTCCCGAGTCTATTTTTTCTTTAGCTGCAACAAATAAATCTTTGTCGAAACGATTATGATCAGAAAATGAAAATAAATTTATTCCATTAGCATCAATTTTATCTAACAAGCTATCCAAATGTCCGATATCAGATTGTTCCACAATTTTTCCATCTTTGTAAGAGCTTGCTGAAGAATGAATATGCAAATCAACTTTTATGATACTGTTAAGCATGTAATCTGTTCCCCCCCCTTTAGTTTAATCACTATTTTAATTCAGTGTTCTTGGTTCATTTTCCTTTTAATAGAGAAATAGGATACTTGGCTTCGTTTTTATCTATTTTTATACTAACTATAGCATCTTCATCTAATCCAAGCTTGTCCAACATATTTCTGCAATAAACCAATACATCAGCTAATTCTTCTTTTACTTGTTCTATGTCATATTTTATATCGGATCATTGAAAACATTCCAACAATTCATCAGCTTCAATACTAATACTTTTAGCTAAATTAGCAGGACTAGGAAATTGGTCCCAATCTCTATTAGTTGTAAACTTTCTAATTTTTTCGATTGTTTCTTTTCCATATTAATTCATGTTCTCTTTCTTATTTAAAATGCATGAGTTAAGATAATCCCTAAGGTTTTTATCAACAGCGTAAATATAAGTCCCAGAAATACCTCTAGTTAATAAAACCAAATACTGATGAAGAATATATTTCTTTGTTTCTTCAATGTTTTTATGATTAATTGCTTTCTTATCAAAATATTTAGTAATATCTATATCAATTCTCTTATTTTCAATATCATAAAAAATATCTGGTCCAAGAATAACACCAGCATAATTTAAATCATATCCTTGGCAAGTATATACACAGCCAATCTCTTTTTTATGAGCCTCATCTGTTATAAAAGTTGGATCATTGAAAGCAAGATTCCACATTCTTTTGTATTTTCCATCACCATCAACGTCAACGTCATAAACAAGTTTTTGAACTTTATCGCGCATCTTTACGCTATAAGGATATGAAATACCTGACACCACTCTACAAAGTCCCTCATTTTCCTTATTTCTTTCAAAGATAGCGTTTTCCATTTCGCCATAGTCATCAAATACAAATAAATCATAGTTATCAGATTCATACTTAACTTTTTTGTTTGCCAATAAATTATTAATAAAGTCAATATATTCGTTTCCGCCTTTAATTCTTAATTGAGAAGAAAGCTCTATCACTTCAGCATCGGAAATGAACGAAGTGAAATCTTCATCTTTCATATCAGTGGTTTTAACTCTTTGTTTAGGATCATAAAAGATGACAGTCATAGGTCTTTTCTTAGCAGTAATCCAATCTAACTGGGTAGCGGTTGTAGGTAATCCTAAAGAGCGGCTTACGTTGTCGTAAGCATTATAGTTAACAAGATTTTCTCTTCTTTGCAATCTATGAGCTTCATCAACAAAGACGATATCATAATCCTTTTTGCAAATATCATTTGGCCCTATTACCATGTTTGGTTTTAAGCCTTTGGTGAATCTAAAAATGTTTTTGACTGTTTCTCTAAATGATGGGGTTGGCACAACAAAAGCAATTTTTAAATCCTTATGTTCTTGGATAACTTTTACTAAAGCAGCAGATTGTAAAATAGGCGAATCCTCTGGCAAAACCTCATCCAAATCTTTAAGATTTGTGTTTCTATTTAGAATATCAACAAGGCATTTGATGAAGTAAATAGCTAAAACGGTTTTACCTGTTCCGGCGCCTCCTTGAATAACAAGTTTCTTTTCTGTTCCTGCTTCTAAAGCTTGACCTGTTAATTTTAATAATGACTCAACACAAGTAAATTGATCTTCAGTTAATTCTTTGTAAGGAGAATATTTAAATATTTCACTATTTCTAATTTCAAATAGGGTTTTGTCTGCAAGTTTTCTTCTGCGTAATTCGTTCCATATATCTTGCAAGCATTCTTCGTATAACCCTCTTTGATAATAGTTATGCTGAACGGACTGACCAGCATTTTCGTTTTGCAAAACAAACTTCTCATCGGCATGCATATATTGAATTAATTTATTTTCAATATCTAATGTTGCAGATTTATTAAATGAATCATTTAAAAGGAGAAGGATGTTGTTCATGACAGCACGTTTGTTGTTTTCTAAATGCTGTCCCATTCTTTTATAAGCATTATTAGTTTCACCAACATAAGCTTCTTTTTCTCCGCTCAAAATATAAACAACTGGCCAGTTTTGACCTTTGTTTGGATCGCTTTTAATTTTTGAAATACCTTCACTATCAAATGTGTATTTCTTATACTTTGTGTCTGAAATAGCCATATCGTTTACTCCATATCAAATAAATTCATTTGAGTGTACGCTTCTTCAATATTAGGAAGATCTTTTACAACAAATTCAAACAAACTAATAATTGACTCATAGTCTTTAACAGCGCTATTTGGAATTCTTATTAATTTGATTCCATAGTTTTTACAAATCTGTTCTTTTTGTCTATCAAGATTCGCTGTTCTCTTGCTTCCAATATGTTCGCCACCATCAATTTCAAAAACAACAATTGTATGATAGTGACGGTTCATTAAGCCCATAGTAACTTGCACAACAACGTCAAATTCTTTCTTGCCAATAAGTTTCAAATCATCTGGATGGATGGTTTTTATTGCATCCTTAACAGGAACATTTCGTTCAATTCTAAACTTACTACCACGTCTATTAAAATATGGTTTTACAGTATCAAAGAAATCTTTTTCGTTCTTTGAATCGTTTGAGAAATCATACGAAATAACTGCGTCACTCTCTGGAACAACAATCTCACCGTTCTTAAATATGTAATCAGATAAAACCTTAATGTCATTAGTTTCATCACCACTCAACTTATCAATAGCTTCTTTATCTCCAACAAAAATGAATTTATCCTTAGCTCTTGTAACGCCAACATTAATCAATTCATGGTTGTTCTTAATCCAATCCATTGTTTTCTTACCAGTTTTAGGCGATAAAGCTGGAGACATAATAATTATCGATTTTTCAGAACCTTGTAATGTATGAATTGTTCCCGCTTTAACATTTGTAACACCAATCTTTAATAAATATTCGTTAATCAATGCAGCTTGATTAACAAACGGAGTAATAATTCCAACATCCTTATAATTATTATCTCTAATGATCTTAGCTATTTGAGCAGCTTCTTCTCTGAAGGAGTTCCTTGATTGCGGATTATATGTATTTTTAACGTTGTAGTAAACAAGATCACCAGATGTGTCGTTCAACAGCTTTAATTGTTGTTCATAAAATCTCTGGTTAACAAAGTTTGCAATCTTCTTACCACACCTATAGTGATATCTCAAAAGAATGTTCTTTGAATTATTATCTTTTCTAAGCATTGTTGAAAGGATTGAATTGTGAACATAATCGTATTCCTCTCCAACACCATATTTTGCCATCAAATCTTCATTAACATTTTGTTCAATTACTGTGACTGGTTGTAATTGGTTTGTATCACCGACCAAAAGTAAATCTGTTCCTCTAACAATTGGGATTAAGGATGTGGCTGTATTACATTGGCCAGATTCATCCATAATCACTAAGTCAAATTGAGGTTTAGCAGATCCCAATTTCTCACACGATAAATTGGTACAAATAATCAATGGGAAAATAGCTAAAAGACGTCTTAGATTTGTATCGTCTTTAAGATATTTATTAAATTGTCTAGCACCTTCTTCTAAGTCGTCTATCGCAATAATATCGCGAAGGTCTTTATAGGTGTCGTTTGATAGTCTTTTAAATTTCATTAAAGATGAATAATAAACATAATTTTGGAAATTTTTATCTTCTGAAGCTGAAATAGCATATTTAAGAACATCCTCATCTTTAATTGTTCGTGACATTCTGATTTTGGCTTGGTAAGCACCAATCTGATCATCCAACTTACCATTGATTTGGCTAATTGTAGTTAACTGTCTAATTTTAGACAATGTTTCTACTCTTTCTTTTAGATCGACTTGAGCCTCATATTCCATAAGCAAATCTCTAAGTTCATTAAAGCCTGATAGAGACCTGTTTTTGCTTGTTTCAGTTAATTCCTCTTGAACCCTTGATTTCTCGTGTTTTGAGACGAATTCCATTATTTCTCTGAGCTTTTTGATTGTTTCAGCCATTTCAGAGTTATTTCCAAGACGAATCATTGGAAAAATAATCTTTTCTTCTTCTTTAGAAAACGGCCTCTTAATAGTTAAAGAATTGTCCATTTTCTTAAATATATCATTTACAGGATGATTGTTGTTTGAACAAACCAAAACAGTCTTATCATTTGCATAAGCAGATAATAATACATTAAATATTGTTTCTGTTTTACCTGTTCCTGGGGGGCCTTTTACATAAGTAACGTGATTAACCATGGAGTTATAAACAACCCTCATTTGGTCTATATTAATTTTATTTCTATTAAAAACAACAACATTAACTTCTTTTGATGTACCGCTTCTACTTTTGTTTCTGCCAAAGAATGCTTTTATAGGAATTGGCAACTTATTATCTTCATCCATTTGGTGAATCGCTTCAAAAGCCTGATCTACACCATGTTGAGAATTTCTCATTAAAAAGAAGATTGTTGGTCTTGTATTGATCTTTTCGTTGTTATGAAAATTGCCCTTAATGAGTTCAATGTATTCTTCTTCGTGTTCATCATAATTGGCACAAAATTCATCTGGATTCATGTCCAAATACATGGCCAAAGTAACTTTCTTTTCTTCTTCAATTAAGAAGGATTTATTGATAGATGATTTATCTGAAATTTGAAGCGTTCTATCTTTAAAGTTTAGTGTTAATACTCTATAAGCAACAACGTATTGTTTATCATTTATATCGATTGAGAATTTATTAATCGCTAATGTTTGATATCTATTGATAATCTCGGCTTCGTATTTTGGCTTTTTGAAAACTTTATCAAGTAGAGTATTAAATTGTTTGTCATCTAATTTATATTTCTTAGTAGCTAAAAGAGTATGTATATCAATGCCATCAACCATCACTATTTCTTTAAGAAAAGGATCGTTGTCTAATCGATAACAATCTGACAAATATCTCAATATATTATTATCGAAATTTACTACATCTAAGAATTCACCAACTCTTTTATCGCTTGCAACTTTTGTTACTAATTCTTTTGGAACGTCATAACAGCTTTGTTCTAAAATTGAAGCAGATTCTATTCCGCTTATATAAATAAAAATTTCTTTATTGCCGTCTTGAATTACATTGTTACTTTTGAACGGATTAAAAATATCACAGGTAATTGTCCCTTTATCAATATTGATATCCTTGATTCCAATATAATAATTGGTTGATTCTTTCTTTTTGTTTACATACGAAATATCCAACCACTTACCATGAATGATAGCTTGATATATCGAATTCTTGACGGATAATTTCATAACGAATTCTTTCCCTTAGATTTATTTCAATCTCCAAGTGAAAAAGATATCTGACGCAAACTTATCTTTATTTGCGTATAAAGTTTTATTAATCTCTTTCTTCGAAACACCTAATAAATCTGAGATCTTTCCAGATTTTAAGCCTTTTGGGTTTTCTTCTAAAAGTTTCACGATTCTATCAACAAGCGGGGTTTCATCATCGACTTTTTTAGAAACTTTTGGAGAACTGAATTCTACAGCTTCTTCAAGAAGTCTTGCATCAAATCCAAACTCTTCATAACCAACTAAAACTCTTTGAACATATTCATCACTAGGAGCTCCAAGAACTCTTTCTTCGTGCATGATATACGCAAAAGCATCAATCTTGGTTTCGTTATCATTCTCATCTCTAAGATCTACAGCGAAATCTTGTTTGTAATAGAATGTTGGATAGCCTTCATATCTATCAAGATTTCTTTCATCATTTTCTGATACGGCAAAAACACCAACAGGAACAAAATATCCATCTGCTTTTTCAATAGTTAGATAATTGCCGGATGCGCTACCCTTAAACATGAGTCGGTAGCCTCTTAGAATTGCAATTCCAACCTTCTTAGCATCGGGGCATCTAGAAGACATTTGCTGTAAATTTAAATTACTTCCATAAGCCAAATAATATTTATTATTGGTTGTTTCAACTACTTTTGTATCTGGTTTGCTTTCTTTGTTCATATCATCAACAATTTGATTAGTTTGATATCTTTCATAATCAACAAATGCTTGTCCTTTTTGTGGAATTTCAGATTCCACTTCAACGCCTTCTACGATGCCGAAATCAAACCAGTCAAAACTGTTTCTATAATTTCTCTTAACTTCTTCATTTGTTAAATCAAGAGTTGAACCTATCGATTCGTTTTCAAAGAACTCTCTAATAAATCCATTGAGAATGTCTTCTTTAAAGATGTGGTATCTATTTAGAATTTCAAAATCCTTTTTAGTGATACCTACAGCTTCAAGGAAAATGTTAGGATCTGCATTCTTAAAAATCTCATCAAATGTTGTTTCTCTATAAACAGAGATATACAAAAATTCAAATAATCTAGCAAGAATGTGCTGCATAACATTATCTGTATCTTCAATTGATGTGTCATCTTTATTTTTGATGATTGGTCTCAATGCTTTTATAACAGCTTTTTCGAAAGATTCTTTGTACCAACGTTTATAAATCATTCCTTTAAATTCATCAGGAATATTTGCGTCATTATTCAAAAATCCCCTGATAAAATTAATTATTTTTGATTTTGTAACATCAGTAAAGGTAATGTCTTTCCCGAATTCTTCTCTAACTTTATCAACGAATTTTAAGCCATCAGTTTTACCACATTGCATCTTTTTAATTGGCGCATTAACACCATTTCTATATCCAGTCTTAAAACCATTAATAAAGTATTTCTTATGAATTTCGTCTAAATTATCAGGTACATTCTCTTTAATGTGATTCTTTTCGTTTTCATCATAAGTTGATTGAACAGCACTATCATCTAAATCGAGATAAAGTTTGCTATCTTCCATACCTTTTTTATAACCAAGGTCACGGCCTTCAACTGTTACTTTATCTCTAAATCCATCTTCTGGTTTTGGAGGAACTTCTCCTCCTTTTTCATGACTGAATTTAGCATGAGCAAAGACATGCTTTATAATATCACTTACTTCAGGATCATTGAGCATAGCTGCAATTGTATCTTCATCCTGAATCCAAGTTGTATTTTTAGTATCTCTAATCTTTTTAGAAAGAGGTTTCCCTCTACTGTCACCGAATTCAGCTAATTTATAGAAAGTTTCTTCTCCAATAGCGTGTTCCATATCCCCGTTCATAAAGATTGGAAGATATTTAACTATGAGCTTAGCTACTTGCATTTTAGTATAGCCATACTCTTTAGACGATTCTTCTGCATATCTTAAAAGCAACGAAGCTGCTCTATCAATATTGAAGTCATAAACATAGCCTTCCTTTTTAATAATTTCATCACCCTTAGTTAATGGTGTTTGAATTCTGAAAATTGCTTGGAAATATGACTCTGGGCTAGCTAAATCTTTTAATACGAAAATGCTAGACCATTTTTTAACGGTAACACCAATAGTTAATTTATTTACTGTAATTGAAATACTTCCAAGTTTATGTGTATTTTCGCCTGCTGTCATTTGATCGTTGAGATAAGCTAAAGCGCTTGGACCGCTACCAACATCACGGGCAGACAAATTTGTAATTTGATATTTATTAAAATATTCATCATTTCTTAATAATTGAGCCATAGCAATACAGGAATTAACATTTGGCATAAGCCATAATGTATCTTTACTATTAGCAATCAATTTTGGATTTGAATATGGGAAATTTCTACCATGAGTAGTAGCGCCCTTAATAATTTCTAACCAAAGTTTAATCTCATCTTCATAAATAAATTCATAACCTTTATTTGGATCGTAGTCCTTTTTAGTTTCAAAAAATTTATTTAATGAGAAATAACTTCTGCCAAGTAATTTATCGTCTGAAACTACACTATTAGCTAAACCTGGGAATAGAGCTTTCATATCATAGCCAAAGATTCTCATATCTGGGAAATGGGCGTAATCAGGATTGACCTCACTAAAATCACCATCTTTGCTGTTTGGATATTTTCTTTGTTGTTCATCAAAATATGAATATGTGCTAGAAGTGCTTTGATTAAATTCACCTTTAGCTAAGGACTTAAATGGCGTACCAGATAAGCAAATGGTCTTTGCGGTTTTAATCTCAAATTTTTTAATTACGTCTTTTGTTTCTTTTAAGTTCTTTTGATATTCATTATCTAAATCTTCAAATGTATCCTGCGTTCTTGAATTCCAAGCACCAAAATGATACTCATCTAAAACGACCAAATCCCAATCAACGTCTTGAAGTTTCTTAATTTTATCTTTTGTTGTTTGGCTTTGACTATCTTTTCCCAAATAGTTCTGCAACGACAAAAACACAACATAAGGATCTTTTTTGTCTTTTAATGTAAAGCCAGTTCTTTTGATATTATCATCTGTGTAATATTTGTATTCTTTAGCAATATGTAACAAATCATCTTGCCATGATTTTTCGACAGCAGGAATGAATGTTAAGATTAAGATCTTATTTATATTGTTTTCTTCTGCAAATTTATATGTTGTATAACATTTACCAAATCTCATTTTGCAGTTTAACAAGAAGCGGCCACCAACTGGATGAGCATCAAAATATGTTTTTAGATCATCGATACATTTTTGCTGTTCATCTCTAGGCTCATAAACAGCTCTACTAGAACCACTTTTTCTAATTTTATTAAATGTATCAATTAAATCTTCAGGAAGGATTCTAATAAACCATTCTTGCTCTTGTGTTACTAAACCAGCATATTGAGAATTAATTTCAGAGTGAACTCTATAGTCTTTAAAAGAATCACTATTGGCATCAAGACAGACACCCCAATAAATGACTTCTCTTTCATCTCCAATTCCCCTAGCTTTTTCAGATTCAGTTAGAGCAAGTTCGTGATCTTGGTCTTTGATTCTTGACTGAACTGCATGCCAAAAAGTTTCTCCAACTCTACATATAGTCATGCCAACCTTAATACCCTTTGCAGGAAATTTAGGAAGAATATACATGTAAATTAAAATTAATCTTTGTTCGGTTTCGTTTTTATCATCAAGCAAAAATGATGTTGTTTTACCATTAAAAACAGCAGAATCTTCTTGATTTAGATTACTCCCTTGTTTGACAACAATACTGCTCATATTAATTCATCTCTCTGATAACGGATTCAATGACATTAATTTCTTTTTCATCTAATCCATATCTGGAATACAATTTTTTGTCGTCCCAACTTTCGGAGAAATCCAACCATGGAACAAAATTAAAATTTTCGATAGACATATTCATTCCAGTTAATGTTAATTGTATTAAAAATCTAACGAATTTTGTTCTGAGATAATTATAAACATTAATTGCATTTTGTTCGGTTTCTTGAGGACAAACAGTTAAATAAGACTGCGAACATATTTGGCCAGGCTTCAATAATTCCATTCTGCTCAAAACTCTATACATACCATTTTTGTCAGGAGTACCCGCATGTTCACAGGTTAATTTAGAAATCATCGGTTTAAATTTATCAATAGTATCACGACTTTTTGTAACAAGATCTCTTTCAACAAATCTCCATCCTTTGCTTGTTAATATTTCGCAATCATTTTCTTTTGTCTTTTTTTCTGTTCCTTCAAACGTGGAAAGGAAACCATAAGGAGTTTGAGGACTGCATCCGCCATTCATCGCAAGCGTCTTTTCTTTTTTTGAAAGAATCTTCTTAACTATAGATAAAGCGTCATTTCTTCTAATGAAAATATCAAATTCATTTAATTTGCGTGTTGCAGTGCTTCGAATTCCGTTTGTAACGTTGGTAAAATCACAATTACCTTCATATTCAGAATCACGCAAGAAATAACAAACGCCACCATTGATATCCACACCAGGGAAACAATCTTTCGAATCGCTGAAATCAAAAAGCTTTTTAATGTGTCTATCTTTTAGCATGTCATTTCTAAAATCATCCAAACCAACACCGCCAGAAAACCATCTAGAAGGAATAATCATACATAAATATTTAGGATTTAGTGCAATAGCTTGTTTTACAAAATTTTGATAAATAGGAACAGCACCTAATCCCTTACCGCTCTCATTGACCTGTAATTGATAAGGTGGATTTCCAATAATTATGTCAAACTTCATTTTTCTATCCTCCGTTTTTGGTTTAAATCTTTGTTTTAAATGTTTGCTCAGAACCAGTCTATATATGTGCGTAAACTCATATGCGTATTGTTCTCGTTGTTTTGGATCTACATACCTACTGTCAGCTGAAACTCCACAATATTTGCACTTATATTTTTTCCTGTCCTCATCTTTTACTGTTGAAGGCATCATTCTACCAGACGAATCAACAAATTCATGGTCTGTGTTCGGAGTTTTAATATTTCCTTCTTCATCATCAAACCATGAGCCATTTCCAATAGCATATCCGTTAACATAATGCCCATCAGTGGCTTTAATACCATCACATTTTCTGTTTGCTTGCGAACAGTAATATAGTGTTCTTCTAGCAACATTCGATGTAAATTTTGTTTGTCCTATAGAAAAAATCATATTTTGAAGAATGTGTTTTCTTCGTTCTTCTTTATCGGTAATTACATTTTCTAATCCCTTATCTAGTCGAATAGCAATTTCGCGTTCAAAAATTCCGTTTTTAGTAGCTGGATTCAACCATTTGTATAATGGATTATGCCAAACCTCATCAGGTAAAAGATCTAGCATCATATCACAAGTCTTACGAGGGGTGAATACTTCATCATTGCCAACATTTGTTATGGTTTCAAGGATGTCAAAGTGTTCAATATAATCGTTTGCTTCTTCTACAATTGTGTTGTATTTCTTATTAGCTTCAAGAGCTTCACTGGTTTTCTTTTCTGCATCTACCATAAATCGACTCCTTCATAATGAAAATTAATTTCAGAACTCGAAACATTCCATACTGGCATATCCAAAGACTTAAAATTATTCATTTCAACATCTGGCATTCGATAAGCAACATCGAGTCCCAATAAAAATCCATCAGGCACACTCGTATTAAACATAGCCCACATAAAATTCGTTGTTATTACGCATTTAACTAATTCAAAATAAACTTCAGAAACATCTATTTTGTTTTTATTAACAAATTGTTTAACACATGTAAAAATGTTGTTTCTTTGTTTTAATATGAGCTCCTTATCCATTTCTATTGAATAAATAGTTGATAAAGCTTTTAGAGATTCTATAACGAAACTATCGTTATCTTCTTTATAAACCTTTTCTAGTCTTTTATATAAAATATAAACTGTAAAAGCTCCATCACCAGAAGTTGGCTCTAAAACTGTCTTTTCAATATCAAAAACATCCTTTTCGCCAATACTCTTCACCATGTCCTTAACGATAAATTCAGGAGTAAAAATCTGATACCCCTCAGTATCATTAGAACCCATTGAAGCTAGTTTTATTTCATCTAATTCGTTAATAGCATCAAAATCTGCTAATTGCGTTTTATTAAATTTACTTTTTATTAAAGCCAATGATTCTTGTAATTTCATAACATCCCTATAGCTCGCGTATTAGTTTATCACATGAAGAAAGAATTATAAATCCTTTCTACCGTGTAAACTTAGAAGCTCTTTTCATGAATTGTCTTTTCGAAATCAATAATTGAATGAAATATATTCTCTTTTGGTGTGTGACGAACAATGATCGTCCCAGCCGATCCAACGCCATCATTATTAATAGCCCACAAAGGTTGAACGTTTTCTTGTTCAAACAATTCAGGATAAGTAAGTGGAATGTTGTGCTTTATGCATAAGGATTTTAATTGGTTTCTTTCTTATCTTGTTGAGATAACGACTACATAAAGATCGTTTTGTTTTCTTTCTTGTTTTGACATAAAAGTCTTCTTTTCTGCCATAAAGAATTTAAAAAACCATCGAATCTATGGCTCTACAATAAAAGTACTAACGTTTGCTTATTTGTTAACCTACATTTCTACTTTTTGTTTTTTATCAAAATAAATACAACATAAAAAATGCCATTAAAACAGTACGTAATATTCTGATAGGTATGACTATGTGTTCAAACTGTTCCCAGTAATTTGAATTTTTCGTTGTGTTTCCTATGCGTGCCAACCTGCACGTGAATTCTGCTGTATTTTTGGCTTATTTTTGATTAAATCAAAAAAATAACGTCCCATAATAGAAGCGTTATAATCCGAATTCTTTCGATGTAATCGGCACTTTTTATATATCTTTATCCCTTATAAATAAGGGATACTACGGTCTCAACATGGAATGTCATTGGAAACATATCCACTGGTTGAACGTCACCAATCTCATATTCTT
>CALEHV010000014.1 GCA_937876465.1 uncultured Bacillota bacterium
GTTCAACTGTTGTCACATTTACATTGTAAAATTAGGATTTAAAAATGAATAAACAAACAAAAACATTTCTTGCATTAATACCTCTAGTTGCATTCTGCTCTTCTTGCAAAAGCTATGTAAAAGTTAATGAATTAGCACAATATATTTTCGTTACTGACACATATACTCAATTAGACCATAAATTTGCGGATGAATATTACGCAAAACAATATGATAATTGGGGCGGTGGCGGATGCAGCGCTGTATCTTACATGGTTGATGGAGACCGCTTAGTGGGAAGAAATATGGATTTAAATATTTCTAACAAAGCAGCCTATATTGTCAAAGCTGAAACAGGAAAATATAAAACTCTTGGTTTAGCTTATACTTTCCGCGATTTCGCGCCAAATTATTCAGAGATTAAAAAACAAGGACTTGAAAGCGACTTTGCCAAAATACTTCCGTTTATGTGTGATGATGTCTTGAATGAAAAAGGACTTCATATTGAACTTAATATGCGCCACGCTGAGTTCTGGCCAAATGGTGATGACATGTTTGCGTGTGAAGGCACTAACCCTGAAGCTGAAAGACGTGTTCATATGTTTGAACTCCCTCGTTTAGTAGGCGAAAATTGTCAAACAGTCGCAGAAGCAATCGATTACTTATCAACACTAAATATTTATTCTCAAAATAGATATTGGAATTATTGTTTTTTGATTTCGGACGCTTATAAAGGATCTGTTCTTGTTGAGTTTTGTCTAAACAAAACTTATGTAATGTACGAAGAAGACATACCTCTTTATAATAATTTCTTAAAAAATGTAGAAAAAATTGACTATGAATTTACAGCTATATGTCAAACAAATTTCTACATGAACTATACTGCATTCTTGATGCAAAACACGAAAACTGGTATGGGAAGATTTGAAACTCTCCAACGTGGTGTTGAGAGCGTTACTTCAAAAAGAGAAATGTTTGATTTAATGGATAAGGTTGCTTATTCAAATTTCTATCTTCCATATGAAGAGTGTAAAAATTTCCACTTCGATCCAAGAAGTGAACAAATTGGTGAATTTACGGGTGCATCGTATG
Source organism: uncultured Bacillota bacterium (assembly GCA_937876465.1). GTDB lineage: Bacteria > Bacillota_I > Bacilli_A > RFN20 > CAG-826 > Fiminaster. Next base: position 1,072 of record CALEHV010000014.1, read on the forward strand.
AAATTATAATGAACCCTGATTTTGAACCTTACATTGCTATGGCAATGGATGAATATAGTGCTCCTATTCGTGCAATGACGCGCGAACAAAAGCAAAATAAAAACGAATATTGGGAGTCAACATTCACAGAAGTTGTTGATTGCAATAATAAAAACATTGTTGTTCGTTTCTTTGAAAACAACGAAAAAATATACAAAATCGATTTCGAAAATATAACTAAAATTAGTAAAGACGAAATTTAAA
>CALEHV010000015.1 GCA_937876465.1 uncultured Bacillota bacterium
AGGATATATGGGTCAACATACAAGAAGCTATGGACCAAGATGGATCCACTCTTAGTGTGTATACCCCTTTGAAAAACGACGCAGTGGACACAATTATAGAAGTAAATAAACTGATAAATTTTAATGAATACCTTAAATTACACCATCATGGAGAAACAAGTCCAGGTATACAATTTTATCATTATCATCCAGGAAATCATGAAGGACCTTATGGCGATGCTCATATGTGTTTTGGAATTCCTACTATTTCTACTGTTGTGAGATAATTAAAATATGAAAAAATATTTAGATGCAAAAAAAGTACTAGAAAAAAATGGGTGGGTTCAATTTGATATAAAAGATGATTATTTCTATGAATTACATCTTGAACCAGTCTTTGATAGCACAATAACTGAAGAAGAAAAAAGTAAACAATTCTATGAAACACAAAAGGAAGCTATTTCAAAATGTAAAGGCAAAAATAATTTGAAAGAATACTATGATACATTAAGACAGAAATACAAGTGGATTCGAACACATGTTTCAAAAGAATTTACTACTATTAGTCACCTTACTGAAGGAAACATAAACGAGAATTGTAATTATGTTTGTTTTGCTCTAGATCCTATTATTAAAGTTGAATTGGAAAATATTGAATTTGCTGGGTTTATAAAACATCTTTTATTTTTAAAACTTGATGAAAAAGGAGAATATATTACATATGTTTTTAGTCATTGTCCCCAGAATGTAGCGAAAGGAGAGATTGAGAAAATATCTCATTATTTAGCTAATTTGCTCTATTAAGGAATGAATATATTGGTAAACATACAAGAAACTATGGAACAAGACGGATCCATTATTAGCGTATATACGGCAGCAAAATATGATGCAATGAAGACAATTTAAAAGTTAACACGCTAACATAATACGAAGTAGCCTGTCTTAAAGAAAAACACGACAAAAGCTAGGTATACAAATTCCTCATTATAATTTAAAAATCATGAAAGGCCTTGTGGTGACGCTCATATGTGTTTTGGGATTCCTACTATTTCTACTACTGTGAGATAATTAACTTATGAAGAAATATTTAGAAGCAAAAAAAGTACTAGAAAAAAATGGGTGGGTTCAATTTGATATAAAAGATGATTATTTTTATGAATTATATTTTGAACCAGTTTTTGATGATAAATTAAGCAAGGAAGAGAGAAATAAACAGTTTTATGAAGCACAATTAGAAGCTCTTGAAAACTGTAAAGATAAGCACAATTTTGAGAAAGATTATTATGATGCATTAAGAAAGAAATATAAGTGGGTAAGAAAGCACCTACCAAAAGAATTTACCACTATTAGTCACCTTACCGAAAGTGGCATAGATGAGAGTTGTAATTATGTTTGCTTTGCTCTAGATCCTATTATTAAGGTCGAAATGGAAAATATTGAATTTGCCGGTTTTATTAAACATCTTTTATTTTTAAAGCTTGATGAAAAAGGAGAATATATTAAATATTTTTTTCTTCGTTATGTTCCATGTATGGCAGATGGAGAACACGATAAAATATGGAATGTCGTATGTAAATGGTGCTACTGTGACTCAAATCACCGTTAAATAATTGGTTTCACTTAGAGGTGTATAACATTGTAAATAAAATCCTATTTAGAAACTTATTTTGCTTCTACAGTTTTAGTTTTTGGCTTTCTATTAAACAATATAAAGTTAAGTACTAAAGCACAAACAATTGAAACTAAGTTACCTGCTGCAACGTCGCTTAAGAAGTGAGCGCCTGCAAATACTCTAGAGAATGAAGAAGTAAGCGACCATGCAAGTGATGCATAGAAAGTAATAATTTGTAATCTTCTATCATTTGCAGTTTTTGGTGATGTTAAAAGTAAGCATGGGAAGATAAACATTCCTGCTGCAGCAAAAGTTGAGTGTCCGCTTGGGAATGAACCAAAGATTTCACCATTATCATTTAATAATTCCTTTACATATCTAAATGGTTCCCAGCCTTCCCAGAAATTTCTGTATAAATCATAGTGACGTGGTTCTAGGTAGTTTGGCCTTGGTCTACTTGCTAAAATCTTTGTTCCAAAGGAAAGACATAAGATAAGTACGACGAAACCTATAATCCAAATAGATACTCTAATCATCATTGCTTTATCGAAATGTTTTGTTTTGAAGTATGTGAATAAAGCTACACCAGCAAAAGTAGCGAGAGCAAAAACGATTCCTAAAATTAATACTGTAGGATTGAAGTTTTCGTTGTTAATGTTGAATTCTTTAGTGGAAGAAAATGTTGCATAGTTCATCCATGTATCAATTGTGTAATAAATTCCAAATCCTAGGGATCCAGCAGAAAAGATGTCTGCAAAAACACGATATAGTCTTCTTAATGGTCTTGTAGCAATAAATAAGAAACATGCTGCAAACATTAATCCTACTGTGGCAGGTAATTCAGCAATTCCGGAGAATATGATTCCATAAACACTGGTATCATGTGCATCGTAAACTGCAATTGAAAGATTCTTATCAAATATTCCTCCAAGTACAAGCATTACAAGGCCAATACCTAATGCGATTAATATTTCCCTAATATGGATAGGACTTTTTCTTTCAATCATATACTTTCCTCCACAAATCACTTAAACGATAAATATCTTATATTAGTCATAACAAGATTGCTAAGAAGTTTCGCGTTTTCTTCTGCAGTTTCTGTATCGTAAATAACCCATTGTTTAACAATACCGGATACTCCTTGAACGATATATTCAACTACAACCTTATTTTGAGTTGTTTCTTTTAGTCTAGACAGTATGTCAGAACGGATTTCATTAGTTAATTTTGTAAGATATCCAGTTAGATTTACATCAGTAAGAACCATTCGGTATAAGTCTTCATCTTCTTCAATAATTTTAAAAATAGATAAAAACATTACTTCTAATTTCTTTTTATTATTTCTTGTGTTTGAAGGCTTGCTTTGTTGGATCAATTCAAGACCTTTCTTATAACATTTCGTAAGAATTGAATAAATAATGTCTTCTTTAGTTCCATATCTTAAATAAATAGTATTTCTATTTACGTTCGCTCTTTCTGCTATATCAACAAGTTTAACATTAATGAATCCTTTCTCTTCTGTAAGTTCAAGGAACGCTTGTTCAATTGCAGTTTCAGTTTTATTAATTCGTCTGTCCATGGTTATATCCTTAACTAATAAGCATTTTATCAAAAATGTCTATTAATAGGCAAATGCAAATTATTGACTATTGCTTATATTATTAACACGTGTAAAGTAGTTTTTGTGTAAAGGGGAATTAAAAAATGGCAAAATTCGCAATTATTGGTGACTCAACATGTGATCTCACCACACAAATGAGAAAAGATAGAAATATTGATTATGCTCGTATGATGGTTAACTGGACTGATAAGAACAAAAAGTTCCACGAAATCTACGCCTCATTAGACTGGGAAGTTGTCTCAGTTAAGGAATACTATGATATTCTCAGAGACGGAAATCGTATTATCACTTCACAAGTTACAGAACAAGAATACGACGAAGTATTCGGTCGTCACTTCGAAGCAGGAGAAGATATTCTTTATATTGCATGTTCTTCAGGCCTTTCAGCATCATTAAAGCTCGCTGGAAGATTATGGGAACAAAAATACTCTAAAAAGTATCCAGAAAGAAAGCTTATTATCGTTGACTCATTAATTTCCTGTATGGGCCAAGGATTAATGCTTTTAAGAGCAGCAGATCTTAGAGATCAAGGCGTTAGCATGGAAGACATTGCTAAAGAACTCGAAGAAACAAAACTCTGCTACAACCAAATTGCTACTGTTGAATCTCTTGAATACTTAAAGAGAGCAGGACGCGTGAAAGCTTCCGCAGCATTCTTCGGTAACATCTTTGGTGTGAAACCAATCCTTATTTCAGATACAGCTGGTATTAACCACGCTATCGAAAAAGCAAAAGGACGTAGAGGTTCTATTATTAGATGTGCTGAACTCGTTAAAGAAACAGTTGTTAAACCAGAAGAACAAACATGTTATGTTTTACATGCTGATGCAAAACAAGAAGATGTTGATTTAATGGTTAGCAAGATTAAAGAAATGGTTAATTTCAAAGAAATTGTTGTTATGACACTTGGTCCAATCATTGGTGCATCAACAGGCCCAGGAACATTTGGTGTTTATTATTTTGGTAAAGAAGTAACCGTTACAGGCGAAGTTAAATAACTTATGATACTTAAAAAATTAACAGGTGAAAAACTTGTAGAGTTAATCACCAACGGTGCTTTAAACTTGAGAGCAAACTATCAAGAAGTTGATGACCTCAATGTTTTCCCAGTACCAGATGGCGATACAGGAACAAACATGAGCCGTACTATTGAAGGCGGTGTTCATGCTATCGAAACATTAAAAGAAAGTAATATCGGTGATGTTGCTAAAGCTTTATCAAGCGGCATGTTAATGTCTGCTCGTGGTAACTCAGGTGTTATTCTTTCACAAATCTTCCGTGGAATCTGTAAAGGTTTCAAAGGAAAAGAAGTTGCTAGTGTTGATGACTTAGCAGAAGCATACAAGATTGGTGTTAAGCAAGCTTATGGCGCTGTTCAAACACCAGTTGAAGGCACAATTCTTACAGTTTTTAGAGAAGCAACCGAATATGCTTGTAAAAACATTTCAAAGGATTCAACAATTAACGAATTCTATGAATTGCATTTAAAACAAGCAATGAAAACATTAAAAAATACAAAGAACTTACTTCCAGTTCTTAAAGAAGCTAATGTTATTGACTCTGGTGGATGCGGATACGTTTACATTGTTAAAGGTATTGTTAAATACTTAGACGGTGAAAAGATTGAAGCTGAATTATCTAAACCAGAAGAAACAAAAGAAGCAGAACCAGAAATCGATTTCAATTCATTCACTAGTGAAGATACATTGAAATTTGGTTACTGCACAGAATTTATTCTTCGTTTACAAAAAGCAAAAGTTAACATTGAAGAATTCGATGTTCAAACAATTGTCGACATTTTAAATGGCGATGACATCAAAGGCGATTCAATTGTTGCCTTAAAAGACGAAGACATCATTAAAGTTCACGTTCATACAATGGAACCAGGCTGTGTCTTACAACATATGCGTAAGTTCGGCGAATTCTTAACAATTAAGATTGAGAATATGGCTCTTCAACATAATGAAAATATGTCAGAAGAAGAAAAACAAGAACAAATCGCTGAACACAAAAAATATGCTGTTGTTGCAGTTGCACACGGACAAGGCATTTGTGATCAATTCAAAGAATTAGGTGTTGATGTTATTGTTTCAGGAAATCAAACAATGAATCCTTCAACTGAAGACTTTATTAAAGCATTTAAGAGACTTAACGCAGACAATATTATTGTCTTCCCAAATAATAAGAATATTATTATGGCTGCTCAACAAGCTGCAAAGCTTTATAAGGGCGCAAACGTTGTTGTTCTTCAATGTACATCAATTCCTCAATGCTATTCAGCATTAACAATGCTTGATTATTCAAGCGATGACTTAACAATCATCTTAGGTAACTTCAACGAAGCAATTCGTCACGTTGTCTCTGCAGAAATTACTACTGCAATTAGAAATACAAAAGTTAATGGAGTTATCATCCATAAAGGTGATCACATTGGTATCGTTAATGGAAAGATGACAGTTTCATCTCCATTAAAAAACAGCATTATTGTCAACCTTCTTAAGAAGATTAAAGACATTAATGAAAAAGAAGTTCTTATTATTATCTATGGTGCAGATGTCACTGAAGATGAAAAAGCTAAGAACTTAAAAGCTATTCAACAAAAATTCCCTAACCTTGAAGTTGGCGCAATTGATGGTGGACAAGCAGTATACAAATACTTACTCGCTATTGAATAGTTATTAATAAATTGATTAAGACACTCTTAATTGGGTGTCTTTTTCTTGTTATAATGCTTTCATCTCATTAACAATATATGTATTCAAGGGATGCATTATTGATTGACCCTAAGAGGTCGCTTTTTATTCCTTGGTAAAATAAATAAGGTTAGTCGCGGGACCTCTATAATGTTTTTACTGCTAGACAGTCTGATTTTCATACTGAGGACGCGGCTTCCCTATTAAACGTTGTTTGTAGGATGAGGCATTGACCTTCTATTTGAGATATTACGTTAGGGAAGCTCAGCGAATTGCCCAAAGTAACTATCCAAAAGGAGGTTTTATTTATGCCTACTTATTATGTGGGTATCGATGTTAGCAAGTTTAAGCACACCTGCTGCATCATCGATGAAAATGGAGAAGTGATCAAAAAGATTTTTGACTTCTCCAATTCAAAAGAAGGACTTGATTCATTGATAGAAATATTTAAATCAATTGATCAATCTGAATCATCATTTCAAATAGTGATGGAAGCAACTGGTCATTATCACGAATGTTTATTTAGATATCTAGTTGCTAATAATTACCTAGCCCAAATTAAAAACCCTGTCGTGATAAATAGATTTAAACAATCTGAATATCTCGACAAGGCGAAGACTGATAACCTTGATGCACTTCTTATTGCCCAATATGCATCAAAGCATCCATTCAGTCCTTCTATGCTTAAATCATACAGCATTGAAAGAATTAGGCGAATATCAAGAGCCAAATATTTTCTGTATCAGGATAAAGAAAGAACGATTAATCATCTTCATCGATATTTAGATGAATCGTTCCCAGAATTAATTCTTTTCTTAAGAAAAAGAGGGGATATTAAGCGATATCAAGGTCGTAATTTCTTTGATTCAAAAACTACTTTGTGGTTTGTAGAGAACTTTCCATCCGCGAAGAAATTTTCTAATGCAAGAAGTGAAACAGCGGAGAAACTTAGAAGAATGTCAAAGGGAGCGTTTTCTTTAATTAAATTCAACGAACTTAGAAATATTGCTAAAAATTCTATTGGTGTTTCATTCTATGAAACCGAAGAAATAATAATTCAATTAGTTCAAGAACTTAGAAGCATCCAAGAAAGAAATGACAAGTTAGATGAACTCTTAGTTCCTTTGATTAATGAAACAGCACCTAACTTATTAACTGTTCCTGGAATCGGTTATCGTTTAGCAGGTCTACTTATTAGTGAAATAGGAGATGCATCTCAATTTCCAAGCGCGGATAAGATAATTAAATTCGCAGGGCTAGATGTTAGAGTCTATCAATCTGGAACAATTGAAAAGCATGGAGCGATTAGAAAAAGAGGATCGCCCTTACTTAGATATGCTTTATTTCAAGCAGCGGAGAAAGCTCGTATTCATTGTCCTGAGATTGCAGAATTCTATTCAAAGAAAAAGAGTGAGGGAAAACATCCAATTTGTGCCTTAACTCATACGGCAAGAAAGATACTTCGAATTGTTTGGGCTTTATTAAAAACTGGGCAAAACTATAGTCAATCTATCTCTGATTAGTGCTTAAATCAGTGAATATTTTAAAACTTTATCTACGATATAGTTTTTTTCGTCGTGGACTTTGAGAAAAAAATGCTTGATAATTGTAGGTATGGGTAAAATTTTTATAATTGGATCAGTAAATATTGATTACACGATTTACGTGGATAAGTTTCCTAAAGTAGGAGAAACTCTTTTAGGTAAGAACAAAGTGTCTGCTCTAGGCGGAAAAGGGGTAAATCAAGCACTTGCTGCAACTAAAGCGGGAGGAGATGTAACTTTCCTTTGCTTTGTTGGTAAAGATGATTGCGGAGTCCAAATAAAAAAACATATTAAAAACTACAAAATAAAAGCTTTTGTTAAGACGGTGGAATATCCATCTGGGAATGCTTTTATTTTTGTAGATAATGATGGAAATAATGAAATAGTGGTCGCTTCATGCGCTAACTATGTTAACGACATTAAAATACTTGAATCATATAAAAAGGGGATTGAACACTCTGAATATATTGTTCTTCAAAACGAAATACATCCAGATATGAATGAATATATTATTCGAACCTTTGGTAAAACACATAAGATAGTCTGGAATCCCGCTCCAGCAAAGAAAATAAATGAAGAATTATACTCATATATTTATATGGCTACTCCAAACGAAGGAGAACTCAAAGTTTTAACAGGTAAAGAAACTTTAGATGAAGGAATCCAATATCTTTTAGATAAGGGTGTGCAAAATGTTATTGTTACTTTAGGCTCAAAAGGCTGTATTTTTGTGTCGAAAAACGAAACTATTAAACAAGACACATTTAAAGTTAACGCCATTGATACAGTTGCAGCAGGAGATACATTCCTTGGATGTTTAGTTGCTTCTTTATCTAACGGAAAAGAAATGAAAGATGCACTTAGATTTGCTTGTGCAGGTGCTGCACTAAGCACAACTAAAGTAGGTGCTGCACCCTCAATTCCATCCTTAGATGAAATTAATAAACTATTAGAAAAAAATTGAAACATTTAGTTAGAGAAATTTTGTAACTTTAGATGCGTCTTTTTGGATGCACTATTAATCAAAAACGACTAAAACTACATTGTATAGTTGTATTAGTCGTTTTTCTGTTTGATATTTTGTGGAGCATGTCATATTCCTTCAAATATATGATAACTGAGTATAGTGGAACTAGTTTTTTTATCGATAGAAATTAGCTCCCGTATTGAATGAATTTTGTATCTAAAAATCAATAAATGGTATATTGTAGTATTCTATATTGACATTTTTAAGTACATTATTTTAAAATATTATCATGTTAAGAAGACTATATCACGGTAGTATTAATATAGTTAAGGAACCAACCTTTAGACTTGGGAACAAGAATAATGATTACGGTTTTGGTTTTTATTGCGCCACAAATAAGACGCTTGGAAAAGAGTGGGCATCAAAAAGGAATGGCTTTGGTTATTTAAATGAATATGAAATCAGAGATGATAATTTAAATATACTAGATTTAACCAAACCTCCTTTTAATAATGTTTTATTTTGGGTTGCTCTTTTGATGCATAACCGTGATATATCTGATGAATTAAAAAACAATTATCCGAGGGAACTAGAATACCTTGAAACTATTTATTTAATAAACACAGATGATTACGACATAGTTATTGGTTATCGTGCAGACGATAGTTATTTCCATTTCCCAGAAGCTTTCGTAAGAAGCGAGATTACTTTAAAATCGTTGAATGAGATATTTTTGGCCGGAGAATTGGGCAAACAATATGTTTTAATTTCAAAGAAAGCTTTCAATAAAATTAAATTCGTTAAATATGAAGAAGTTTTGAACAAATATCAAGGAGATTATTATTCTCGAAAAGAAATTGCAAATAATAAGTTTAAGGAATTACTTATTAAAGATCGTTATAGCAAAGATACAAGAATGAGGGATTTGATTAATGAATAATTTAAGGCTTACCAAAGACGATTTTTCTCGTTTATTTGTTCTTTGCAAAATTCATAGAGTAAATATGCGTTCTTTTACTCTCGCATTACTCAAATACAAAAATATAGAAATATCATCTGAATACACAACAATTAAACCCCTTTTTGATGTATTCAACGATATAACAAATATTTATATTACAAAGGATGAAAGCTTTGGCATTTATGATGATGCGTTTTGGTGCGGCGAAGTATATTGCTATATTTACAGGAAAATAAATAAACCAATGAGCTATATTCTTTTAAAGATGCCGTTTGATAAATTAATCAATTTTTATCCTTTATATCATGAAATGGACTATTCGGAGATTCTAAATGTGTTTTTAGAAGAATCTGAGAAACATTCAATATTATCTCTGCTATGTGGTATTAAAGGATATTCACTTCCACATCTTTCAAAAATAACTGGAATAAGTCTATCTACTCTTAAAAAGTATAGTAGTGCAGATGAATATCTTTATAAAGCATCATTCCAAAAGATATATACTTTATTAAGCGTATTTGATGTTGATTCTTCTATATTTGTTGAGCAGAGAAATTCTATTTAAAAGGTGATGTATGAAACAATTCGTTATTAGAGGTAAATGTGTAGATCTATCCTTTGAAGGCAAAGGTGTAGTTAAGACTCTATATGGAGTTTGTTTTGTTGATGGCTTATTTATTGGTGAAGAAGCAGAGATTCAAGTTGAATATAAATCTGCAGGAAATTACTTTGGAAAAGTTAAAAGATTAATTACTAAGTCTCCAGATAGAATTCAACCTAAGTGTGGTGTTTGTACCGCCTGTGGTGGATGTCAATTCCAACAATTAGGTTATAAAGGCCAACTTGAATACAAAACTAACAAAGTTAAAGCTGCTTTTAAACGTCATGTTAATCAAGAAGTTAATGTCCTTCCATGTATAGGAATGGACAATCCATATAACTATAGAAACAAAATCCAAGTTCCTGTGGGAAGAGATCCACATGGACACTTAGTTACAGGTTTCTATAGAAGAAGCACACATAAAATCATTCCAATAGAGCAATGCTATATTGAAGATTTAAGAGCCTCTAAAATTGTTAATGAATTTAAAGTCTTATTAAAAG
>CALEHV010000016.1 GCA_937876465.1 uncultured Bacillota bacterium
ATATGTATGGTAATCCTATTGCATCAAGCGAAATCCTCGAGAGACTAACCACTGGGGATTCAAATACTGAGTGTCAAAGTGCTGTAAATACCAACGTTAACATTAATCACGATTTGGTTTTAGACGATTATTATGATACTGAAGTAATGCGTTATCTTGCTGCAATTTCTATTGAATTGTGTGTTTTTTCTGATGCACAAATTTTAGCCAACGAATTAATGAAAGATAAAATTCCTGAGTTAGACTATAAAAATCCTGCGCCTTATGTTTTTTATCAATTAAAAATAGAAATGATTAAACAGCATTTTGAACATAATTGTAGTTTGGACTTATTGAGTTTGGAAAAAGAATTTAATGGTACAAAATATATTGAAAATCAAAATCATTTATCTTTTAATGATTGGCAATTCGGATTTGGAACTGCTGATTTCGGAAAAGTTTCACATCCTAATATAAAAAACAGTGGATGTGAAATCATTTCTGTTTGGAATGCACTTCAAGCTTTACGAATAAAACCTGAAAATTATCAAAACTATTTTGACGCTTCACGCATAAGAAATGAGTTAAATTTTGCATCATTGATATCTTTTTTTGAATTATGCGGTGCCGATCTAGTTTCTGGTTATTTTGGGATTAATCCAATTCCGAAAGATTCTGTTGCATATGATAATTGGAAAAAATGTTTAGATATGGTAGTTGTTGCTTTAACAGTTCAATACAATACAATCTTTAGGCCTTTGTTAGATACAATATTGACTTTTTTGGACACTTCAATATTTTTAAATCCTACAACAGTTTCTTTAACTGCTGGTTTAAGCGCAGCAGCATCCGGAATCCTTCATTCTCTTGTTGCAGAGGGTTCCAATTTCTTGGCTTCATTCATTGAATGGTATCTCGACTATTTTCAAAATAGCATACATGAAGTTTTAAAACTTATTTTCGGCAACATCTATGTTAAAAGCATATCAACTATTCAAACATTTAAAGAATTATTAGAAATACACGAATATGCAATTGTTACTTATTGGAATGTTTTAAATGATGATAAAACGGTTAATTATTTCGAAGGCGCACATTCTATTTTTATAAAAAAAGAATTTAATAATCAATTTTACTCATTCAATAACGAATGTATTGCTTACCATTCCCCTTTGGAAATCGAAAAGTTCTTTGGGGATTATGATAGTGGTAACGGGTGGAATGAAAAACAATTCATTTGGGGTTATACTATATTTTAGGAGGAAACAATAAACATGAAGAAAATTATAAATTTAATTGCTTTATTGCCTATGACTTTACTTTCTAGTTGCTCAAAATATGTTTCCTCTGATTTTTTTAAAGATTATGAATGGACAAAATGGATTTCTAAAGATGGCAATGTAGAAATTTTCGTTGAAGGAAGAACTGCTACTTACGGTTACGGGACAATTAGACAAATTAGCAACGATAAACATCTTATTAATATGGACGGTTATGGCTTCCGTCATGGTTTTTTATATCCAGGCGGATCCGCAAATACAGAAGTTGTAAACGATAAAGAATATATTCTGCATGTGTTTAATAAGGAAATTGATTTTGTTTTAAAACCAATTAAGATTCTTCCTGAAGAGATCGATTTACGCTATTGTGATAGCAATTATTTTAATAAAGAAACTTTTTTGAGATTTGATATATTTCAAGGTGAATATTTTCAAGACAATATGACTTTGCAGTTATATACTAAAAAAGAACAAAAAAACATTTTCTTAACAATCTCAGATAATAAGCATTTTACCTTTAAAAAAGACGAACTTATTGCAAAAGGGACATATTCCGCTACTTATGAAGATGTAACTTTTAACTTTGACGAGAATCAAATATTTGAAGGAAAAGAAAATCTTGTCTTTGAAATGGTGTAACAAATATTAATCAAAATTATTGAGACAATTCAAAGATTGTCTCTTTTTTGTATCTTAATACAATTATTGTATTACTATGTAAAAAATTACTTGAATAGTCAAAATTTTGCACTTATATTAAAGTTGAATATTTCTATTAATAAGGAGATCCTAATGAAAAAGAAAATGTTAAATTTAATACTGCTCTTACCGATTTTATTGCTTTCCGGTTGTTCAAAATATGTTTCCTCTGATTTTTTTGATAATTATGAATGGACTAAATGGATTTCAAAAGATGATAACGTTGAAATTTTAATTGAAGGAAAAGGGCAAAACAACCATGGGTATGGTGTTATTAAGCAAATTAGCAGTATAAAATACAATATTTACATGGATGGCTATGGAAGACGCAGGGGGTTTTTGTATTCCGGTGGAAGCGCTAATACCGAGGTATCCACTGATCAAGAATACATACTGCATGTTTTTGATTCAAAAATTGACATTAATTTAAAACCAATTAAAATTTTGCCTGGTGAAATTGACTTACGTTACTGCATGTGGACGGAATTCTATAATAGCGATACTTTTTTAAGATTTTCCTGGTTTAATGACTATGAAAATTTTCAAGAAGTAGTTACGTGGCAGTTATATACAAAAAAGGAACAGAAAAATATTTTTCTAACGATATCCGATAACAAACAATTCGTTTTTAAACAGGATGAATTAGTTGCAAAAGGGACATATTTTGCTACTTATGAAGATGTAACTTTTAACTTTGACGAGAATCAAATATTTGAAGGAAAAGAAAATCTTGTCTTTGAAATGGTGTAACAAATATTAATCAAAATTATTGAGACAATTCAAAGATTGTCTCTTTTTTGTATCTTAATACAATTATTGTATTACTATGTAAAAAATTACTTGAATAGTCAAAATTTTGCACTTATATTAAAGTTGAATATTTTATTAATAAGGAAAGCCTAATGAAAAAGAAAATGTTAAATTTAATACATCTCTTACCGATTTTATTGCTTTCAGGTTGCTCAAAATATGTTTCCTCCGATTTTTTCAAAAATTACGAATGGACTAAATGGATTTCAAAAGATAAAAATGTAGAAGTTTATATTGAAGGACGGCAAAATTATTCTTGCGGATATGGATATATAAAGCAAATTAGTAGTGAAAAACAATTAATTTATCTAGATAGCTTGTTGGGACGACCAGGTTTCCACTATGATTACGGAAGAGCTAATACTGAAATATTAAATGATAGCGAATATATTCTCCATGTCTTTGATTCGCAAATTGATTTTACTTTAAAACCTATAAAAATTCTGCCTGAAGAGATTGACTTACGCTATTTCAATAGTAATTATTATAATGAAGAAACTTTTCTACGATTTGGAATTACTATTGCCAAATATACGCCTGAAGAAATTACTCGCCAGTTATATACAAGAAAAGAACAAAAAAATATTTTCTTAACAATTTCAGATAATAAGCATTTTACCTTTAAAAAAGACGAACTTATTGCAAAAGGGACATATTCCGCTACTTATGAAGATGTAACTTTTAATTTCGACGAGAATCAAATATTTGAAGGAAAAGAAAATCTTGTCTTTGAAATGGAGTAGTTCAACAAATTTTAAATCAAAAGAATTTAGAGGTGTTCGAAAGGATGCCTCTTTTTTGTTTTTAAAAAAATGTTGACACGTATATATAAATGCGTATAATTACAAACGATATGCACTGACCCCTATAAGGGTCTTATTAAATTATCGAAATAAGACACACCGGGAAGTGTGTGCATCAAATAGTATTCATTGAAAGGAGGACAATCAATGCCAACTATTAACCAATTAGTTAAGAACGGTCGTTCACGCGCTGTTAAGAAATCCAAATGTCCAGCTCTTGGAAAAAGATGGAATTCATTACAATCACGTGAAACAGATCAACCATCAGCTCAAAAGAGAGGCGTTTGCACCCGTGTCGGTACAATGACACCTAAGAAACCAAACTCTGCTCTTCGTAAATATGCTCGTGTTCGCTTATCAAACGGATATGAAGTCACAGCTTACATCGGTGGTGAAGGACATAACTTACAAGAACACTCCACAGTTATTATTCGTGGTGGACGTGTTAAAGATTTACCAGGTGTTCGTTATCACATCGTTCGTGGAACATTGGATTGCGCAGGTATTGAAGCAAGACGTCAAGGACGTTCACAATACGGCACAAAGAAACCAAAATCCAAAGAATAAGAATAACGATCAAAATTTAGAAAGGAGATTATTAATATGCCAAGAAAAGGTGGTGTTGCAAAACGTACAGTCTTAGCTGACCCAATGTATAATTCAACATTAGTCACACGTTTAATCAACCGCATCATGATTGATGGTAAAAGAGGCACAGCCCAAACCATTATTTATAATGCATTTAAGAAAATCGAAGCTAAAACTGGTAAACCAGCTATGGACGTCTTCGCAACTGCAATTAACAATATTATGCCAGCAGTCGAACTCAAGGTTCGTCGTATTGGCGCAGCCAACTATCAAGTCCCAGTTGAAGTATCTGCTTCAAGAAAGACAACATTAGGATTACGTTGGTTAGTAACTTATGCACGTTTAAGAAATGAAAAATCAATGGAAGAAAAGCTTGCTGCTGAAATCATTGATGCCGCTAACGGTACTGGTGCATCAGTTAAAAAGAGAGAGGATACGCATAAAATGGCTGAAGCTAATAAGGCGTATGCTCACTATAAATGGTAGGAGTTTAAATTATGGCTCGTGAATATGATTTAGCCCATACCAGAAATATCGGTATCATGGCTCACATTGATGCTGGTAAAACAACAACTACAGAAAGAATCCTCTTCTATACAGGCAAGATCCATAAAATTGGCGAAACCCACGAAGGTGCCGCAACAATGGACTGGATGGAACAAGAACAAGAAAGAGGTATTACCATTACTTCCGCTGCTACAACAGCATTCTGGAAGGGCAACCGTATTAACATTATCGACACTCCGGGGCACGTCGACTTCACAGTTGAAGTTGAACGTTCACTTCGTGTTCTCGATGGTGCTGTTACAGTTCTCGATGGTAAAAACGGTGTTGAACCACAAACAGAAACAGTTTGGAGACAAGGAACAAAGTATGGCGTTCCACGTATTGTCTTCGTTAACAAACTTGATGCTATTGGTGCAGACTTCGAAATGTCAGTTCGTTCATTACACGAAAGACTCGCAGCCAATGCCGCAGCAGTTCAATACCCAATCGGTATCGAATCATCTTTAAAAGGTGTTATCGATATTATCGAAAGAAAAGCTTGGGTTTACAGTGATAAGAAAGAAGAAGCTCCAGTTTTAACTGATATTCCAGAAGAATATAAGGATAAAGTTGAAGAACTTCGTCAAAAATTACTTGAAGCTCTTGCTGCATTCGATGATGACTTAATGATGATGGTCTTAGATGGTCAAGAACCAGATATCCCAATGATCAAAGCCACAATTCGTAAAGCTGTTCTTACTGGCGAATTCTTCCCAGTTTTCTGTGGATCAGCCTACAAGAACAAAGGCGTTCAACCATTACTTGATGGTGTTGTAGATTACTTACCATCACCATTAGATATCAAACCTGCAGAAGGTGAAGATGAAAATGGTAATAAGGTTGCATGCGTTCCTGAAGACAATCAACCATTACGTGCATTAGCCTTTAAGATTGCTACAGACCCATTTATCGGTCGTTTAGCATATGTCCGTATTTACAGCGGAACTCTCAAATCAGGTTCATACGTCCTCAACTCAACAAAAGATGCTAAAGAACGTATCGCTCGTGTCGTTCTTATGCACTCGAACCACAGAGAAGAAGTTGATGAATTACACGCCGGTGATATCGGTGCTGTCGTCGGACTTAAATCAACAACTACAGGTGATACACTTTGTGATGAGAATAATCCATTAATTCTTGAAAGAATGGAATTCCCAGAACCAGTTATCGAAGAAGCTGTTGAACCAAAATCAAAAGCAGATCAAGAAAAGATGAGCATTGCTCTTTCTAAACTTGCTGAAGAAGACCCAACATTCAAGGTTCACACAAACGCTGAAACAGGTCAAACTATTATCGCTGGTGTCGGTGAATTACACCTTGACGTCCTCGTTGATAGAATGCGCCGTGAATTCGGTGTCCAAGTTAACGTTGGTGCTCCACAAGTCGGTTATCGTGAAACAATCCGTCAAGAAGCCGAATGTGAAGGTAAATACATTAAGCAATCCGGTGGTCGTGGACAATATGGTCACGTCTGGATTCGTTTCGAACCAAACCCAGGCAAAGGCTTCGAATTCGTTGATGCTGTTGTCGGTGGTAGCGTTCCAAGAGAATTCATTAAACCAACTGAAGATGGTCTTAAAGATTCACTTAACAGAGGTTTAGTCGCTGGATATCCAGTTATTGATGTTAAGGCAACATTGTTCGATGGTTCATCACACGATGTTGACTCATCTGAAGCTGCTTATAAAGTTGCTGCATCCTTAGCTCTTAAGGAAGCTGCAAAGAAATGTAACCCAGTCATCCTTGAGCCAATCATGAAGATTGAAGTTACAGTTCCAGAACAATACTACGGTGATGTTATTGGTGATATCTCTAAACGTAGAGGTAACATGACTGGTGAATCACAAAGAGGTAATGCTAAGATCGTTGAAGCAGAAGTACCTCTCGCAGAAATGTTCGGTTACGTCACAGACTTACGTTCATTCACACAAGGACGTGGAAACTACACAATGCAGTTCTCACATTACGGTGAATGCCCACGTTTCGTCGCAGATGAAATTATCAAAAAGTCAGGAATGTCTAACAGATAATCTCGTCTAAACACTAATGTGTTGAAATTATAAAAATATTGCTATATTATGATTTCGTTGAATTAATCATCGAAAAAACAAGGAGGAAATTCAATAATGGCAAAAGAAAAATTTGATAGAAGCAAACCACACCTTAATATTGGTACTATCGGTCACGTTGACCACGGTAAAACAACATTAACAGCTGCTATCACAAATTGCCTTGCAAAGCAAGGTGGAGCACAAGCTAAGGCTTACGATCAAATCGATTCAGCTCCAGAAGAAAAAGCTCGTGGTATTACAATTAACACAGCACACATCGAATACCAAACAGCAACAAGACACTATGCTCACGTTGACTGCCCGGGCCACGCTGACTATGTTAAAAACATGATTACAGGTGCTGCTCAAATGGACGGCGCAATCTTAGTCGTCGCTGCAACTGATGGTGTTATGCCACAAACACGTGAACACGTCTTACTTGCACGTCAAGTCGGTGTTCCATACATTGTCGTATTCTTAAACAAATGCGATTTAGTCGACGATCCAGAATTAGTTGACATCGTTGAAATGGAAGTTCGTGAACTTCTTAACAAATACGGATTCCCAGGAGATGATACTCCAATTATCCGTGGTTCAGCTAAAGTCGCTCTCGACGGTGGCGATGACACATGCATTAAGGAATTAATGGATGCTGTTGATTCATACATCCCACTCCCAGAAAAAGACAAAGACAAACCATTCTTAATGCCTATCGAAGATGTTCTTACAATCACAGGTCGTGGAACAGTCGTTACAGGTAGAGTTGAACGTGGTATGGTCAACCTCAACGATGAAGTTGAAATCGTTGGTATTAGAGAAACAAAGAAATCTGTCGTTACAGGTCTCGAAATGTTCCGTAAACAATTAGACTACGCAGAACCAGGCGATAACGTCGGTGTTCTTCTCCGTGGTGTCAACCGTGATGAAGTTGTCCGTGGACAAGTCCTTGCAAAACCAGGATCAATCACACCACACATCAAATTCACAGCTTCTGTTTACGTATTAAAGAAAGAAGAAGGCGGACGTCATACATCATTCTTAAGTAACTACCGTCCACAATTCTACTTCAACACAACAGATATTACAGGTGTTATTACACTCCCAGCTGGTGTTGATATGGTTATGCCAGGTGATAACGTTGAATTAACAGTTGAACTTATTCACCCAGTCGCAGTTGAAAAAGGAACCAAGTTCTCCATCCGTGAAGGTGGACGTACAGTCGGTTCTGGCTCAGTTACATCAATCATTAAATAATTGTTCAAACAATTTAAATTAGACCGCTTCGGCGGTCTTTTTTATATATAAAGTTTGCAATTTAATTAAATTGTATACATTATATTATTACGATGAAACTTAAAAAATATTCTTTACCAAGACACACAATACTTGCAAAGCAGTCTTCTCGTATTGGAGCTTTTTTAATTGACTTATCAATCACTTTAGCAATCTTTTTAGGATTATATTTAGGTATTGGAAAACCCCTTGCTTTTAATGTTTTTGCGAAAGGCGACAATCAACAAATTGCAGATTTTGAATATAATTCAAATCTTAAATATAAAGACGAGAACGGATATGTTTTGGTTTACGATACAACTGCAAGCAAAATGACATCCGCTCAACTTGAGCCAATTGTTAAATATTATTATTTAAATTACTTAACTGGCACAAATCTAAAAGAAGGTTTTGTTGGTGCTCCAAACTCTAACGAGGAACAAGTTTTCTCTAAAGATGAAGGAAAGGTTTTACCTATTAATCACTATACAGTTCGTTGGTACAATGAAACAGTTTTAGGTTTAACTTCAGATGACCCAGATAGCCCAACATCTTCATGCTATTTTAAATGGCAAGTTGATGGTGAAGGTCATCCTTTAAAAGATCGATTTGGAATCGCAAGAAGTCAGTATTTTGATAAAGAACAAGGAAAATTAGTTGATCTTACTGAAACTAAATTGCTTAATTTCTTTACCCTTTCCTATAGGGAAGCATTAAATAATTTATATTATTCTTCATTCTATGAACCAGTTTCTGACAAAGTCTCTTTAATAAACAGTTTGTGTTTTTTAACACCTGTTTTAATAGCTGGAATTATTAGTTATATTATTATTCCTTTATTCTTTAAAAATAGCGCGACAATTGGTAAGAAAATTCTTAAACTTGGTCTTGCTTCAATGCAAGGATATAAATATAACAAAGTTCAATTATTACTTAGATTTGCTCCTTATTTATTAACATGCATTTTATGTGGTGTAATTGGTGGAACAATTTATGTTATTTTCATTGTTTTAGTTATTATGATATTAGGTAGTTATGGAGTTAGCATTGCTTCCCCAAAGAAATGCGCATTCCATGATTATACAGGCCAAAGTATCGTTATTGATGTTAATGCATCAATCATCTTTGATGATTTCCTTGAAGAAGAGGTATATTTAAATCAAGAAGATGGTGTTTCACAAGAGGTTGTAGTTTTAGATGACAATGAAGACGGAGAAGAACCTGAACTTAAATACGAAAAGTGATTCTGCTGAAAGATTAACTTCATTGACTGAGGCTAATTTAGGTAGACGTCTTTTAGCTGCGATAATAGATTTTCTATTAGCAGTTTTTGTTTGGTTCACATTAGTGCTTACAGTTACAACTCCGATTGCAAATGAAGCAATGGGAAATAGGGAAACAACACAATTAGGAATTCAATATCAAATTGCGTCTCATTTATATGTTTATCAACAACAAGATGACGCAGGAAATAAAACAATTATTGAAGTTAAAGATTTAACTGAAAAGCTTGATCCAGAAAAGCTTTCTGATGTTGCTATGGTTTCTAAAATAGATGGTATGGATTTAGATAGTTATCTAAATCATTTAGTCTATTATTACACAGTTTTTAAAACTGGTGACGTTTCAAGGTGTGAACTTCCAAATAACACCAGCACAAAGACATATGATGCGGTGAACGATCACTTTATTTCTCCAGAATATAACGTCTTTGTTAAAGATACTCAAACACTTCCAAAAGACTATTACACAATTAGTTGGTTTAACAAACAATTTACGACAACCGAAGAAGGAAAAACCTATTTTGATTGTCCGGATGAAAACGTTCTTGCAACTATTAAAACTGATTTAACTGATGATGCAAAAACTAAGTGCAATTTATATCTTAGAAACAAAATATATGAAGCTACTCGCGACTTCTATTATTCAGGATTTTATCAAAATATTAACAGTAAGTTAAAAGCCAACCAAGTCTTCATTGTTTTAACGCCTTTAATCTTTACTTTATGTTTGATTTATTTAGTTCCTTCAATGTGCTTTAGAAACGGTGAAACCCTTGCTAAAAAGTTCTTACATATTGGGCTTGTTTCCGCAAATGGATACACTGCAAAGAAACGTCAATTTGTTTTAAGATTTGTTGTCTTTTCATGTGAAATTTGTTTGTCGTTATTTATAGTAGGAATTGGGTTCACATCAATAGCAACTTTAGGCTTAGGATGCTTCTTCTTGTTAATTGGAACAATGATTTCTAAAACACATCGTTCAGTTCACGATTACGCTGCTTATACTTATGTAATTGATACTCAAAAATCTGTTTGGTTTGATTCAAAAGAAGATGAGGAAAGCCATCTTAATGAATTAGTTTCTAATATGGATAGATACCGTTCAAGAAAGGTTGTTAACAAGAATATTATTCAAGTTGGCGATCAAATTATTGATGAGCAAATTAAAAAGGAAGTTGAAGAAGCTAATAAAAAACAATAAATACTTAGTATTTATATTACAAATAAGACCATCACAGTTGTGGTGGTTTTCTTTTTATGCATAAAACCCCTTACAATTTCGTTTTGCTTAGATAATATAACTATGTTATTATTTTCTTGTAGTAAAACAGCTACGTATATTTACACCATAGGAGGTATAAAACTAATGGAAGTTAGAATTGAAAATCTAACGAAAACCTTCGTCGGTCGAAAGGGTGTTAAAACAACCGCTGTCAATCAAATGAACTTTACAATTCCTGACGGTAAACTCGTCAGTCTTTTAGGTCCGTCTGGTTGTGGTAAGTCAACAACTCTTTACATGATTGCAGGATTGCATAAACCGACTGATGGTCACATCTGGTTTGGTGATGAAGATGTCACAAACTTACCACCAGAGAACCGTGGAATCGGCTTAGTCTTCCAAAACTATGCTCTTTACCCACATCTCTCAGTAAGACAAAACATTGAGTTCCCACTAGATAACGTACGCTTCCCTGGCGCTTTCGGTGATGAAGAAAACAGAATTTCAAACATCAAGAAAGACCAAAAGCTTACAAAAGCCGAAATTAAGGCTACACAAAAAGCAGTTAACAAAGCTGCTGCAGACATTGCAAAATGCGAAAAGGCATTAGAAAAGGCAAAAGCTGCTGGTGATGCAGAAGAAGAAGCACACTGGGCAGAACTCCTTGAAATTGCAAAAGTCGCAAAAGAAGATGGAGAAAAGAGAATCCCATCATTAGAGGAACACGCCAATTCGTTAATTGACGAACTCGAAAAAGCAAAACAAGCTCTTGAAGATGCAAAAGTTGCATTTGAAGAACTTAAAGCTACTGACCCAGAAGCAGCCGCCCTTAAAGGTAGAAAGAAAATTTCTAAACAAGATAAGGATACTATCGCTGCTGAAATGGCTCGTGTCGTTGACATTGAACCATACCTTGATAGAAAACCAAAAGAATTATCGGGTGGTCAACAACAACGTGTTGCTATTGCTCGTGCTTTAGCAAAGAAACCACGTGTCTTACTTCTCGATGAACCATTATCAAACTTAGACGCACGTCTTCGTTTACAAACTCGTGAAGAAATCAAACGTATCCAACGTGAAACAGGCATTACAACTGTCTTCGTCACACACGACCAAGAAGAAGCTATGTCTATTTCCGATATCATGGTCGTTATGAAATTTGGTGTCATTCAACAAATTGATGAACCACAAAAGATTTATGAGGAACCAGCAAACTTATTCGTTGCTAAGTTCTTAGGATCTCCTGCTATTAACGTTTTCGATGGCGAAATCAAAGGCGGAAAGCTTTACTTAAACGGTGTTGAATTCGATAAGGATGCAAAATATGCACAACCTCACGTTTACTCAATTACTGAAGAAGTAGAAGAAACACTTGAAACTGGCGAAGTTGTTACTAAGACAGTTGAAAAAGAAGCTTCAGAAATGGATAGAAAAGTTAAAATTGCTGTTCGTCCAGAAGCATTCACATACGATGAGAAGAAGGGATTAATTCCAGTAGATGTTGCTCAAGTTGAAAACATCGGACGTGATATTAACGTTGTTGGTAATATTTCTGAACAAGAAAGCCACGTTAAGATTATTATTCCTTCAGAACTTCGTGATTCAATCCTCGGAAAAGCTAAATTAACATTTAATGCAAAACGCTTTTACGTCTTCGAGGAAACAGGAGAAAGGATTAAATAGTTTTTAACTATTTATAGGTATTACAAATGGCCCAAGAAATATTAGAAAGGAATGTAGCGGAAGAAGTTAGCCCAGCTCAACCAGAGTTTGATGCTACAAAAGCTAGACTTATTCCGAAAAGACGTTTAGTCTCCCTTCCTCAATGGGCAACAGCATGGATAGTTTTGATTCCTGCTTTAATCTTCTTGGTATTGTTTATGTTCTATCCGATCATCAATACCTTCTTGATGGCATTTATTCAAGACTATACAGATATGAAAGGTGCAGGTTCGTTTGCTCTAGGTAACTTTATTGCAAATATCAATAAAAACGGCCTATCTTCATTCGGATTTGGTAACTTTGCATTCTTATTCACTGCTGAAGCAAAAGGCTTTGGACAATCAATCTTGAACACTATGATTCTTGTTGTTGTCGAAGTTCCTCTTACTATTATCATTGCTCTATTATTAGCTACATTCTTAAACTCAATTAAAGCTTTACGTGGCCTTTACCAAACAATATTCTTCTTACCTTACGTTACTAATACACTCGCTCTTGGTATCGTCTTTAACATGATGTTTGCCAGTGGCAGTGGTGGATTAGTTAACATGATTATTAAAGCATTTGGCGGAAGTCCAGTTGATTGGATTCCAACCGCAAAAGCTGGTGATACAGTCGCAGGTAAGGCAACACAACTTGTTGTTATTGCAACATATGCTGTTTGGAATGGTCTCGCATTCAAGATTCTTGTATTTATGTCTGGCTTAGCCACAATCGATAAGCAATATTACGATGCTGCAAAGATTGATGGTTCATCAAGCTTTACAATTTTCAGAAGAATCACACTTCCACTCTTAAGTCCACAAATCTTATACATTACGATTACATCGTTTATCGGTGCCTTTAAGATGTATACAGGTGTTCGTGCTGTCTACTCTAACCAAAACACATACTACTTCGGTGGTGCTCACGGTGAAGCATGGATGCCAGTCGTTGGCTGGATTTATCGTAGTGTCGGAGATCAATCAATTAGCTCAGGCGTTGCCGCAGCTGGTTCTTTGGTTCTCCTCGGAATCATATTATTAATTACTCTCGTTCAATTTGCTGTAAGCAAGAAGAGAGTCAATTACTAGAAAGGAGTTAAATAAATGGCAGAACACGCTATGTACTTTACTAGCCCTGAAGAACAACGTAAATTCAAGGCAAAAAGTATTGCTAAAAAAGTAGTTGTCTACTTATTCTTAACTATCTTTGCATTATTTATCTTAGCTCCATTCGTAGTCATGGTTATGGGTTCCTTCATTGAAAAAGAAGCATTCTCGACATTCTCAACAGAAGCAGACTTTTCAAAATTAGGTTTCGGTAACTGGACTTTTGATAACTATGCAACAATTTTCGCTAGTAAATACTACAACGTTACAAGAGGTGTTTGGGAAGATAAGCCATCATTCGCTGTCTATTTCCTTAATACATTAATTGTTGCGTTAAGTTCTACTATCGTCACAGTTGTTACAGCTGTCTTAGCAGCCTTCGCATTTGCTCGTTTAGAGTTCAAAGGCAAAGACTTACTCTTCACAGCTTTGCTTACAACCATGATGATTCCTGGCGAAATGATGGTTATTACAAACTTCAAGACAACATTGATGCTGAATTGGCAGAACACCTTCTCGGCATTGATCTTTGTCCATGGTGTTAGTGTCTTCTATATTTTCTATTTAAGACAAACATTCCAACAAATTCCTAACGAATTATATTTAGCAGCTAAGGTTGATGGTGTTGGCGATATCGGATACTTACTTAAAGTTATGATCCCAATTGCTATGCCAACAGTTATGACTATTGTCATTCTTAGCTTAATGGGTGGCTGGAACTCTTACGTTTGGCCAGCATTAGTCGCTAACGGTAACTGGAAATATGATAAGACCCATACAATGGCTCTTGTCTCAAACGGTCTTATGAGCGTCTTCTCAACCGCAGGTAGTGGTTACGATGCTATTAAGCTCGCAGGTTCCATGGTCGTTAGTGCACCATTATTCGTTTTCTTCCTTTGCTTCCGTAAATACATCATGCGTGGTGTATCACGTTCCGGAATTAAAGGTTAATAATAAGGAGAAAAAATATGAAAAAATTCACAAAACTAGCTACAGCACTTATGCTTGGTGGCATTGCTACTGGTGCATTAGCAGGCTGTGGCGGTAAGAAAGCAGACCTCATCGTATGGACTGGCTTTGGTGGCGCATACACAAAAGTTATTAACTCATTAATTGAACCATACGCACAAAAAACAGGTTTAGTTATCGAACACCTCTCACAAAAGAGCTATGACGATTTACAATCTGCTATGACAAATGCTATTTCAACAGGCGATTATCCAAACGTCGCAAACGGTTATCCAGATCACTTTGCAGGCTATATTCAATCAGACATCCAACTCGCTTTGGATCCATTCATTGAAGCTTATAATGCAAAGCATGGCGGTGATCTTTTAAAAGATTACTATCCAGAATACTTGGATGAAAACTTAAAACTTAAATACGAAGGCGATAAAGGACTTGTCATGGGTATCCCATTTAACAAATCGACCGAAGTTATGGCTTACAATGGCTACTTTGTCGACTACGCTGCTACTATCGATCCATCTTTAGCTGCAGTTCCAACAACTTGGGATGAATGGAATGTTAAAGGTCCAAAATATCTCGCAGTTATGGAAACTCTCGAAGAGAAAATTGTTTGGGGTAAAGTTGGTACCGGTGACCATGCTACAGATATGGTTGTCAAAGGTAAAGACGAAGATGCTCCAGGTGATGATTACGAAGCAGTTCTTGATTTCTCATTAACAAAGAAACAAGATGGCGCAGCAAATTACCGTGTCTTAAGCTATGACTCATTAGACAATATGTTCATTACAATTGTCCGTCAATGGGGTTCAGTTTACACAACAGCTTCTAAAGAAGATATGACAAGATACGGACACGGCTTTGTTGAATTCAATACAACAGAAAATAAAGATAAAACAATTGCCGCTATGCAATATTTCCGTGATGGATTTGATAATGGTTGGTTTGGTTTACCAAGCACAGTCTCACAAGACTCATATTCATCAACAGCTTTCAAAAATAACAAAGTTATGTTCAACATCTGCTCATCAGGTGGATTAAGCTACAACGTTGGTGGTTCATTATTACAACGT
This sequence comes from uncultured Bacillota bacterium, assembly GCA_937876465.1. Classification (GTDB taxonomy): domain Bacteria; phylum Bacillota_I; class Bacilli_A; order RFN20; family CAG-826; genus Fiminaster. Next base: position 15,386 of record CALEHV010000016.1, read on the forward strand.
TTAAGAATCGCACCTGTTCCATATAAGGATGCAGATAAGAAATACGTTATTTCACAAGGTACAAACCTTGCTATGTTCGATTCAACACCAACAGATAAGAGAGAAGCTGCATTCGAACTTATGGTTGAATTAACAAATGGTGAATCACAAGGTCAATTCGTCTATGAAACTGGTTATTATCCAGCTTCAAAGAAGGCAAGTGCTTCATCAAAATACCAAGAATTAATCAATACTGATTTCTCTTACACAGGTAACAACTACAACTCAACTAAATTAGCATTCCAAGAAGGTGCATTAGTTAACGATAACTACTACATGAAAGATGATGCTAACTGGGTTAAGTTTGTTGACCCAGGCTTCGTTGGTTCATCAACAATCCGTAGTGAAGTTAAATCAATTATGGAATCTGTTTGTGATAAAAACGCACAACGTTCCTCACTTCCAGACATTCTTACTGATATCATGGCTCGTCTTAGAACATACGATCCAGATGTACAAAAGAAATAATGAAAAGAGTTCGTGAATTTTTACTTCTATCAGCTCTTCTTGTTGTAGGAGCTACATCTTGTGGTGATAACTTTAAAACGCCACTTACTGACGCTACTAAACTTCAAGCAGAAATAAGAACAGGTGAAAAATTCATTGAACCAAGTGATGGTTATCAAGCGTTAGGAGAAGTTACAGTTTGTGAAGTTGTTGACGGTGATACGTTTAACTTCGTAAATGGTAAAAACTCAAATGGATTAATAAATCCAGGTGAAATCTCCTACACATTAAGATTTGAAGGTATTAACACCCCAGAATCGACCGCAGCGGTTGAGCCTTGGGGTGTTAAGGCCTCAAAGTTTGTCAAATCAATACTTTGGGACTTTGATAAAAATTGTCAAAAGCCTTATAGCGTTGTAATCCAAAATGATATTTCTGTGTTTGGACAAAAGGATAACAACGACCGTTATCTTGGATTTGTATGGTATAAGATGAATGAAAATTCAGACTATAGATTACTAAATCTTGAGATAGTAGAACATTGCTATTCAAGAAGTTATATGAATTCATATTCAGACTTCTGTCCATATTACGATGTATTCGCTCAAGCTGAGCAAAATGGAATGACTTCGAAAAAGCGCGTTTTCGGAGAAAAAGATCCAGATTTCGATTATACTAACAGCACTCTTGATGTATCTATTAAATATTTACGCGAGAATTATCAAATGCTTGGCGTAAGTGATTCAGATACTCCTCAAGGAGCTTCTAGTGGTGTAAAGCTTCGCGTTACTGGCCTTATTGTTGGGTTTAGTGGTGGTAATACATTTATTAGAGATGTTACTGATCCATACGAAAATGGTGAATACGCATCGATATATATGTTTACAGCCCTCTCAGTAACAGGAATGAATCGTACATATAGCATTGGACAAGTTATTAAATTTGTTGGAAAAGCTATAAAGTATCACGGAAATATACAACTAACCGACATTACAGATATTCAATCAAGTGTTAGAGACGACGATAAGATTGTTGTCTTGTTTAATCCAAAGGATTATGGAATATCTGAAACATCAGATTGGAAAGTTGAAGAAAAATATAACGCTGTAGTGAGCGCTGCTCAATCTAAAGGGTATCATTTCGATCTATTTAGTTACGATAAAGTCTCACAAGTTGATAATGTTACCGAAAAGAAAAATTTAGAGGCATATTTAGGTAGCTTTATCAAAATTAAATTGACTATTAGAACAGGTGATAGTTCAGATCCTGCTCCAACCGGTCAAGAAACAGTAGAATCGCATTATCGTAAAGATAGCGATGAGCAAGATTTAACAATTTTAGCCAAGAACACCTACGGTGTTAAACTTGACATAAGAAGCCTCTATTATTCAAAAGGTTATATTAGGGAAACGAATGTAACAGTTGGACAAACTTATTACGTAGTTGGACAACTCGCTCGTTACTATGAAGGATATCAATTGGTTGTTCCAAACAAAGGTTCTGGTTCACCAGCATCCTTCGAAAACGGCTCATTCATTACTCCTGTAATATAAAAATGAAAGGAACTTTTAAAATAATGAAAGTTAAAAAACTCATCGGACTTATGGTCGGCTGTGCCGCAGTTATGTCCCTTGCATCATGTGGTGGTGGTAACGCTGCTGGCGAAGCTGCTGCTGTCGAAAAAGCTAAAAAAGCTTCAATTTGTGCATTAGCTGCTTCAGGTACACCTGTTTTAGCTGATACAAACACAACACTCTCAGGCGATGCCCAAGATCAATTATTATTAACTGCAAAACAAGTTACTAAAATTGAAGGCCAAAACTACACTGTTGATATTGCATGGTCTTATGATGCTGAAAAGTATTCAGCCAATGTTAAAGGTATCAGCGATGTCGAAGGTGATGCAAACCACAAAAAGATGGAATTCATTTATCCAACAAATGATCACACAGGAGATCTTCCAGTTGTAGAATTCTCAGCACACCTTACATGTGGTTCAGCTTCTGCTGATGCAAAATACATTGTCACATTAGACAAAGTTAACACAATCTTTGACGATTTAACAATTGCTCAAATCACTGCTGTTAAAGATTCAACAACATTCGTTCCTGGCGAAAAGATGTTTGCTCTTCAAAACGATGACCACGATGGTTATATGATGAACCATGGTCAAAAATACTACTATGTCAGAACAAGTGGTAAATTAATTTACCTTTCACCAGATAAGAACTGGGGATTACTTGCTGATGGTCAAAACGTTATTCAATTGTACCAAATTTCTAAATGTTCAATGAAAGATGTTGCTGTCCAAGGCAAATATCTCACAATTGAAGGTAACTTAGGAAATGGTTATGGTAACCTCCAATTATCATACATTACCAAGATTGAAGAAATGAGCGATCACTCTAAGATTGCTGAACCAGCAGATTACGGTGAATTACCAGAATTACTCAACGAAAAGGGTAGTGCAGATTACCTCAACTATGCTGGTGATGGTAAGATTTCAAATGCTATCGTCTCATTAACAGGCGTTACATTTGCTGGTACAGATGATCCAATCGATCAAGACTTAAAGGGTCGTTTCGTATTCAATGTCAAGAAAGGTACACATATCTTCAAGATTGCATACGACTACCACGTATATGATCAAGCTGGTGGAACATCTGGCTTAGATGCTTGGAAAGATTTACTCAAGAATGCTAAGACTGGTGAAACTGTCTTCAACATTAAAGGTACATGCCGTTACGCAAACGATGACGGTGGCCACGGATTCGCTAAAGAAGGCGTATGGGCAGTCACACCATTCGAACCTTCACACTGGGTCTTAGCTGCTTAATCTATTGATTAACTAAAATTGAGCTCATTAGCAATAATGGGCTCTTTTTATTTGAAAAAATAATTCGAGTAGTATATATTAAATAAGCACGATGCGCCATTAGCTCAGCTGGTAGAGCAACTGACTCTTAATCAGTGGGTCACAAGTCCGAATCCTGTATGGCGCACCATTTAAATACTTACCGCATTGAAAAATGCGGTTTTTATTTTATTTATAAAATAGTATTATAAATATATGAAAACTTTTATTCTTTTATCAGCTGTTCCAGGTGCAGGTAAATCTACTTGGGCTGAACAATATCGTTTAACACATAAAAATGTTTATGTTGTTTCAAGTGATGAAATTAGAAAAGAACTTGGTGGTTCTTATCAATTTTTAGAAAGAGAAGCAGATGTCTGGAAAATATTCTTTGATCGCATTTTGGAATATAGAGATAAAGATGAAGATGTAACCGTTATTGCAGACTCTACAAATGTAGAAAATAAATATCGTTTGATTTACGGAGAGAAAGTAACTGGCTTCGATAGAAAAGTGCTAGTCGTTCTAAAAAAGCCTCTAGAGGTTGTTTTGAGGCAAAATAGAGAAAGAAACGAAGCAAAGATCGTTCCAGATTCTATTGTTGAACATTTCTTTAAAGTATTTGAAGAACCATCAGAGCAAGTTATCGATATGTTTGATGAGTATATGGTTATTTACAAATGGTTTGATTCAAGTAAAGTTAAAAAATCATTTCATTACAAACCTTAAACCTATATTTGTTATATAATAAAGTTAATATGAATAAGACAAACGCTAAAAAATATCTATCAGCAATTAAAATTTCTAAGAAAAAATGTTTAACTTCAGAAGTTCTTTCAAGATACATGGGAATTTACCCAGAAGTTATCAATCGTGATCTTTCTGAATTTTATCCAATGCTTGCTTTAGATCCTTCTTATAACTTAAGAGATTTAATACCAAACATTGAAGCTTATATTGCAGAGCAAGAAGCAAATAAACCTGCAAAAACCCACAAAAAGATTAAAAAGACTGCACAAAAGTATTCATCTATTGGAGACTTCGTTTACAAGAAAATGACAATTGGCGGTCTTGTTGATAAAAATGCCAATTTAGACGAAACAGACCTCAAAGTTCTTCGCAAACTTATTGACGAACAATTAGAAGAAATTAAACAAAAATAAATAATTATATTTATGAAATCGGTTTCACAGCCGATTTTTTTATTGAATAGAAAATTGTATGAAACTATAATGAAATTGTTTAATAAGGAGTTTTATTTATGGAAATAAAAAAATCATTCCTCTCGGTTGATGGTAACACAGCTGCTGCTATCGGAAGCTACTACTTCACAGAAGTTGCTGGTATTTACCCAATCACACCAAGTTCCCCTATGGCAGAACTCGTTGATGTTTATGCTTCTCAAGGTAAGCTCAACTTCTTCGGTTCCCCAGTCAAGGTTGTTGAAATGCAATCAGAAGCTGGTGCATCAGGTACAGTCCACGGTGCTCTTCAAGCTGGCGCATTAGCAACAACTTATACCGCTTCTCAAGGTTTACTCTTAATGATTCCAAACCTTTACAAGTGGTGCGGCGAACTTCTTCCAGCAGTCTTACACGTTTCTGCAAGAAGCTTAGCTACTCGTTCCTTATCCATCTTTGGTGATCATCAAGACATTTATGCTTGCCGTCAAACTGGCGCAACAATGTTGTGTTCACACTCAGTTCAAGAAATTGCTGACCTTGCTCCAATCGCACACTTAATCGCAATTGAATCAAGCGCACCAGTTCTTCACTATTTCGATGGATTCAGAACATCGCACGAAATTCAAAACGTCGAATTCATCGATGGAGAAGTTTATCGTAAGATGCTCCCAATGGATAAAGTTGAAGAATTCAGAGCACGTGCTCTTAACCCACACACTCATCCAGTCACACGTGGTGGTGCTGAAAACGACGATATCTACTTCCAAACACGTGAAGCACAAAATGCTTACTATGATAGAGTTGTAGAAATTGCTGAAAAATACTTAAAGAAAGCAAGCAAAATCACAGGTCGTAACTATGCACCATTTACATACTATGGTGATCCAAAGGCTAAATACGTCATCGTTGCTATGGGTTCAGTTACTGAAACAACAGCAGAAGTTATTGATGAATTAGTTAAGAAAGGCGAATCAGTTGGTCTTGTAAAAGTTCACTTATACCGTCCATTCTCAGCTAAACACTTATCAAGAGCTCTTCCAAGAAGTGCAAAACGTGTTGCAGTTTTGGATAGAACAAAAGAAATGGGTGCAACAGGCGAACCATTATACCTTGATGTCGTTGCAGCCTTAAAACAAGTTGGACGTAAGAATATTGAAGTATTTGGTGGCCGTTATGGTTTATCTTCTAAAGATACACAACCAAAACACATCAAATCAGTCTATGATTTCTTAAAAGGCGAACCACATCACAATTTCACAGTTGGCATTGAAGATGATGTTACACATCTCTCAATTCCAGTAGACGATTCATTCCACGTAAAAGCAAACTACACATCATGCTTATTCTACGGTTTAGGTTCTGATGGTACAGTTAGTGCTAATAAGTCATCCATTAAGATTATTGGTGATGCTACACATCAATATGCTCAAGCATATTTCCAATACGATTCACGTAAAGCAGGTGGCGTTACACGCTCACACTTACGTTTCGGTAAAGAACCAATCAGATCAACATATTATGTTGAAAATGCTGACTTTATCTCATGTTCACTTGACTCATATATCTTAAAGTTCGATATGATTAAGAACTTAAAAGATGGCGGTACATTCCTCCTCAATACAAATATGAGCGATGAACAACTCGAGAAATGTTTACCAAATCGTGTTAAACATCAAATGGCAGTTAAGAATATTAAATTCTATGTCATCGATGCTAACAAGATTGCTGCCGAAATCGGTATGGGCAGACACACAAATACAATTCTCCAAGCCTCATTCTTCAAACTTAATGAAAGCATTATGCCATACGCAGAAGCTAATGAATGGATGAAGAAATTTGCTAAGAAGACATATAGCAAGAAGGGCGAAGAAGTTGTTCAACTTAACTACAAAGCTATTGACGCAGGTACAGAAGGATTACGTGAAGTTAAAGTTAAACCAGAATGGGCAAAACTTTCTTCAGCACGTGTCAGAGAAATGACAGGTGATGCATACTTCGATACATACGTTAATGTAATTGGCACACTTGATGGTGATCTTCTCCCAACAAGTAAGTTCACAGAATTTGAACTTCTTGATGGAACAATGAAGAACGACATCACATTTAAAGAAAAACGTGCAATTGCTGACCGCGTTCCACAATGGAATAGTGCAGATTGTATTCAATGTAACAACTGTGCATTCGTCTGTCCACACGCAACAATTAGACCATTCCTCTTAAACGAAGAAGAACTCAAGAATGCACCAGAAATCGTTAAGAAAGATGTTCTCAACGCAATGGGCGTTAAAGACTTAAAGTACCGTTTACAAGTTTCACCAGAAAACTGTGTCGGTTGTGGTCTTTGTGTCAGTGAATGTAATGCTAATAAGATTGGTAAGAAAGCCCTTGTCATGGTTGATGCTAAACAAGAAGCAGCACAAGAAGAAGGTGCAAATTACTTATTCAAACACGTTTCATACAAAGCAGATGCTCTTCCAGCAGCTCTTCAAAATAGCGTTAAAGGCGTTGGCTTCTTAATGCCATACATGGAAATCTCTGGTGCATGTGCTGGCTGTGGTGAAACTCCATATTACAGACTCGCATCACAATTATTTGGACGTGATATGCTCGTTGCAAACGCAACAGGCTGTTCATCCATTTACTCAGGTTCAACACCATTAACACCATTCTGTACAGATAAGAACGGTGAAGGCGTTGCTTGGGCAAACTCACTCTTTGAAGATAACGCAGAATTCGGTTATGGTATGAGAGCCGTCACAGATTACCGTTTAGGTCAAATCGTCGGTATCTTAGAACCAGCACTTCATAGAAGTGGAGTTTCAAAAGAACTCAAAGCTGCAATTCGTTCTTACTTAGAAAATATTAAGAACAAAGCAGAAGCTCGTAAGATTATTCCAGAACTCGTCAAGTTAGTTAAAGAAAGCAAAGACAGAAAGGTTAAAGAAGTCTTAGCTTATGAAAGAGACTTACTTGATAAATCAGTTTGGATTATCGGTGGTGACGGTTGGTCATATGATATCGGCTACGGTGGACTTGATCACGTTATCGCAAACGACCAAGATGTTAACATCATGGTTCTTGATACAGAAGTTTACTCCAACACAGGTGGACAATCTTCTAAATCATCACAAACAGGTTCTATCGCTAAATTTACCGCTTCAGGTAAGACAGGCGAAAAGAAGAATCTTGCTCTCATTGCTATGAGCTATGGCCACTGCTATGTTGCTCAAATCTCTTTAGGTGCTAACCCAGCTAAAGCAATTCAAGCAATGAAAGAAGCTGAAAGCTTCAACGGACCATCACTTATCATTTGTTATGCACCATGTGCTAACCATGGTATTAAAGGTGGACTTTCTAACTCAATGAAGGTTGAAAAGAAAGCTGTTGAATGTGGTTACTTCACAACGTTCCGTTACGATCCACGTAACCTTGAACAAGGTAAACCAGCTCTTACATTAGACTGTGCAGAACCAGACTTCAGTAAATTCCGTGACTTCGTTATGGGAGAAACAAGATTCTCACAATTACCAGTCATCAATCCAGCTCATGCTGAAGAACTCTTAAATAAGAGCCAAGCATGTGCACAACAACGTTGGGAAAGAATCAAAAAGTTCGGTTTATAATCTAACTTAATAAACAACAAATCCTGGTTTCAGAAATGAACGCCAGGATTTTTTGTTTTTCTTTTTTAAAAAACCACAATAGGTATACCAACATAGTTGAAAAACATTTGTGAAAATTTTCTTTTGCGTATGCGTATGCACTGCATATTATATGTGCTAAAATCGTGTCGTATGGAAACTAAAGAAATTGTAATAAAAGGCGCAAAAGAAAATAATTTAAAAAATATAGACTTAACTATTCCTAAGTATTCGTTAACAGTCTTTACCGGTCTTTCTGGTAGTGGAAAAACAACATTAGCTTTTGACACTATATTTGCAGAAGGACAAAGAAGATTCGTTGAATCCTTATCAAGTTATGCTCGTCAATTTTTAGGTGGCATGGAAAAGCCTGATGTTGATTCTATCGATGGACTCTCTCCAGCCATTTCTATTGATCAAAAAACTACATCTCATAACCCAAGATCAACAGTAGGTACAGTTACTGAAATCTACGATTATTTGAGATTATTATTTGCTCATATTGGCGTTCCTTATTGCCCAAAGCATAATGAACCAATTATTGCATTTTCTCCAGCAAAAATGGCAGATATTGCAATGAAATATGAAGAAGGAACCAAACTTCAAATCCTTTCTCCAATTGTTAAAAATGAAAAAGGAACACAAAAAGATACTTTAATGCATATTAAGCAACAAGGATATGAACGTGTTCGTGTAGATGGAGTTATTTCTCGTATTGATGAATTGGAACCTTTAGATAAGAATAAACGTCACGATGTTGATATTGTTATTGACCGTGTTATCGTTCGTCCTGATTCAAAATCTCGTATCAATGAGGCATGTGAACTTGCTTGTGATTGTTCACACGGATATTGTGTATTCTTAACAGATAAAGAGGAGAGATTATTCTCACAACATCATAGTTGCCCTAAGTGCGGTTTCTCAGTTCCTAAACTAGAACCAAGATTGTTCTCATTTAACGCTCCTCTTGGCTGTTGCCCGGATTGCCACGGTATTGGAATTAAAAGAGAATGTGCAAGAGAAAAACTAGTTCCTGATGATTCTTTATCAATCAATCAAGGTGCAATTCGTTGGTTTAAAAATACAGTCGGAACAAAGAGTCTTGAATGGCAAGATTTTGCATATCTTTGTAAGATGTACAAAATTGATTTAGATAAACCATTCAAAGATTTAACCGAGAAAGAAAAAGATATAGTTTTTATTGGGTCTGATAGACCATTTAAATATGAATTAGTTTCTGCGAACGGAAATGTTACACACAGAAACGACTTTATTGAAGGTATCAAAACTAGAATTGATAGACTTTATAACGAAACATCTTCTGAAATGATGCGTGGAATCTATGAATTCTATATGAGAGATACAGAATGTGCTACTTGCCATGGTGCACGTTTAAACGAAGCAGCTTTATCAGTAAGAGTTAATAATAAAAATATATATGAAGTGACATGTCTTTCAGTTGAAGATCTTTTGAAATGGATTGCTGATACTAAGAGTAAATTAACAGAGACTGAAATCGCCATTTCAAAACTAATTGTTAAAGAAATTGAAAACAGAGTAACTTTCTTAAATGATGTTGGATTAGGATATTTAACATTATCTCGTATGGCAATGACTCTTTCTGGAGGAGAAGCCCAACGTATTAGATTAGCAACTCAAATCGGAAGTAAGTTATCAGGAATTTTATATGTCTTAGATGAGCCAAGTATTGGTTTACATCAAAGAGACAATGATAAGTTAATCAAGACCATGAAAGAGATGGTTGATTTAGGCAACACTTTAATTGTCGTTGAACATGATGAAGACACAATGAGAGCCGCAGATTATATTGTTGATATTGGACCTGGTGCAGGTATTCACGGCGGTGAAGTTGTTGCATGTGGTTCGGTCAAAGATATTGAGAAAGTTCCTGAATCAATCACAGGTCAATATTTATCAGGAAAGAAGAAAATTGAAGTTCCGTCTGAACGTAGAAAAGGAAACGGAAAATTTATTGAAATTAAAGGCGCAGAAAAGAACAACCTTAGAAAAGTTAATGCAACAATTCCATTAGGTGAATTTGTTGTTGTATCTGGCGTCTCTGGATCCGGCAAATCTTCATTAGTTAATCAAACATTAGTTCCTGCAATTCAAAGGATTTTAACTAAGAATGACGACATAATACCTGGAAAATACAAGGATATTAGTGGTTTAGAGAATATAGATAAGATTGTAGTTATTGATCAAAATCCAATTGGAAGAACTCCAAGAAGTAATCCAGCTACATATGTTGGTTTGTTTGACGATATACGTGCTGTTTTTGCAGAAACAATTGAGGCAAAGACACGCGGTTTTGATAAAGGCAGATTTTCATTTAATGTTCCTGGCGGAAGATGTGAAGCTTGTGAAGGTGCAGGCGTTACAAGAATCCCAATGAACTTTTTACCAGATGTTTATGTTAAATGTGATCAATGTCACGGAAAACGTTATAATGATGAAACTCTTCAAGTAACTTATAAAGGCAAAAATATTTACGATGTACTAGAAATGACAATTGAAGAAGCACTTAACTTCTTTGATGCACGTCCATTATTAAAACGTAAACTTCAAACTTTATATGATGTTGGTTTAGGTTATGTAAAATTAGGACAACAAGCAACTACTCTTTCTGGTGGTGAAGCTCAAAGAATTAAATTGGCTTATGAACTTCAAAAACGTCCAACAGGAAAAACACTATTTGTTTTAGACGAACCTACAACTGGTTTGCATTCAGATGATGTAAATCGTCTTATTCAAATACTTCAACGTATCGTAAACCATGGGGACACCGTTTTGGTAATTGAACATAACTTGGATGTTATTAAAGTTGCTGACTACATTATTGATTTAGGACCTGAAGGGGGAAATCGTGGTGGTTTGGTAATCGCGACAGGCACCCCAGAAGAAATTGCTAAAAATCCAAAATCTTATACAGGCCAATATCTAAAAAAGATATTAAAAGTATAATTGTGTGATATACTAACAACAATTATGAATTTGGCATTGTTTATTATTGGCTTAATCTTAGGACTTGCATCGTTTGTAGGCCTTATTTTTGCTTTAGTTAAATTTTGTAAAGCAGGAACCTTAGGTGGTACTACTCCAAAAGTTGAAGGAAAATTTAAATTTGTTTTTCTCGCTTTAGTTATTGGCACTGGGCTATTTACTATTATGTCCAGTTACGGCATAGCCGTTGCTGGCGGATGGCTTACTCAAGCTGAACCAATGACTGGTTTAGAACATTTCTTGCTTACTGCAGGTTCTTACTTATTTAGTTTTAGTATTTGTTTGATCGTTGCTTCATTCGGACTTTATTACTACAGACCAGATTTGGATGTAAAACAACGTAAAGTTGCACGTATTTTAACTTTTGTTGCAATACCTTTAATTGTAATTGGTGCTTGGATGTTTACCGATGGTATCGCTAGATTCCTTGCATATCCTTTAGTTAATGGTATTTCATTTACTCAAGGTTTTGTTGCTCCATTGAACAATGGAATATTCCCAAAAGATAGTTCATTTACGGTTAAATTCTATGGAATTTTGATCGTTAGTGGAGCAATGATTTGCTACTTCATTTGTGATCATAAGTTTTACCAAAAATATAAAAAGCACGGTTTATTAGACACTATTCTTTTGATTTGCTTACCTGCTGGTATTTTGGGTGGAAGATTATGGTACTGCACAATTCTTGAACCAAGTAATCTACCAAACTTTTGGAATTTCCAAGATGGTGGTTTAGCAATTCAAGGTGGTGCACTTGGCGGAATTATTGCTGGTGCAATCGCAATGATTGTATTTAGAAGATATGTCAATCTTCGTTGGGCAATGGATATTATTATGCCAACAATTTTACTTGCTCAAGTTCTTGGTAGATGGGGCAACTTCTTTAACATTGAGGTTCACGGTAACGCAATTGCAGCTACTGACCTATGGTTCTTACCTAGAGTTGTTGTAAACAATTTACATTATTCATCAACTGCCGGAACTGCCAGTGAAGGAATGGTTTATTTACCTTTATTCTTAATCGAAGGAGTTATTAACTTAGCAGGATATTTTATTATTCGATTTGCAATTGGCAAAACACTTAAGAAATGGTTACCTCTTGGCTCGCTTGGAATGCTTTATGTTACATGGTATGGACTTGTTAGAGTTTTACTTGAACCATTACGTTACGGTTATCAAGCTGGATCAGGATATGGATACGATCAATCCTACATTACCGCATGGGTTATGTTTGGAATTGGATTACTTGGTATAGGTGCTTTCTACCTTTACGATTTGATTCGTAAGAAAAAAGGATTACCTCCAAAAAATTTGGATACAATTTGATGTATAAATTAGTTCTTTTTGATTTAGACGGAACATTACTCGATAGCGACAAAGTTATCGAGTTTACTTTTAGAAAACTATATGAAATTTATTCTCCAGAGCGAAATCCAAGTTCTGAATATTTTTATCAATTTAGTGGACCTCAGATTATTCTTTCACTTAAAAAGGAATTCCCTGATTATGATACAAAATTAATGCTTGCGGAATGGAATAAATATTCAAAGGAAAACTACGATAAATATGCAAAACCTTATCCTTTTGTTTTAGAAATGCTTGCAAAACTTAAGCAAAAACAAATTAAATTTGGAATTATTACTTCTAAAAATAGAAACGCAACTGATTATGCTTTTAAACTTACTGGCTTAGAAAAATACGTAGAATTTTCAATTTGTGCAGATGAAGTTAAAGAAACAAAACCATCTCCAGAAGGCGTATTACTTGCGCTTAAAAAAATGAAAATAGAAAATAAAAATGAAGTCATATATGTTGGCGATAATATGTATGATTTCTTAACTGCTAAAAATGCAGGAGTTAAATTTGGATATGTTACATTTTCACCAAGAAAATTAGGTGAAGATTGTAAACCAGATTTATTGATAGATTCGTTCGAACATTTTGTTGAGGAAATTGAATATGATAAAAACTGATATTGTAATTGTAGGTGCCGGTATTGCTGGATTAACTGCAGCCATTTATTTAAAACGTGCAAATGCAAAATTTGCAATTGTTGAAGGAGATAAAATTGGTGGAAAATTAAATATTTTAACACACGTTGAAAATTATCCAGGTTTTTCGTCTTGCTCCGGTCTTGATATTGCTCAATCCTTATTAGATCAAATTAAAGATTTAGAAATAAATATAGAAAAAGGAAATGTTCAAACAATATTAAAAGATCCATATGGATTCAAAGTTGTTACAAGTGGAGAGTCTTATATTAGCAAAGCTGTTATTGTTGCATCTGGTTATCAATTAAATCCATCTTTTATTCCAGGAGAGAAAGAATATTTGGGTCATGGAGTCAGTTATTGTGCTACTTGTGATGGTAATTTCTTTAAGAATAAAGATGTTGCTGTTGTTGGCAATAATGCAACTGCAATTGAAGAAGCCTTATATTTAAGTAACATGGTTAAAAAATTATATTTTGTCGTTCCTGATAAAAAGCTTTTAGGTGATAAAACTTTAATTGAAACTTTGCAAAAACAATCGAATGTCGAAATTATTTTAAAAACCAAATTAGTTGCAATTAAAGGTGATGATTTTGGCGTAAAAGAAATTGAAATAGGCGATAAAACATTACCTGTTGATGGAGTCTTTAACTATACAGGCTCAAAAAATGCTTCAGATTTCTTATCTCAAATTATGCCAACAATGGAATATAATTTCATTGTTACTGATGAGAAAATGATGTCTGATGTTGAAGGACTTTTTGCTATTGGCGATATCAGAAAGAAAAATTTGAAACAATTAGTAACAGCAGCAAGTGATGGTGCTATTGCTGCAACAGAAGTTAACAAGTTTATTTTAAATATTTCAAAATAAAATATAGTATATTATTAGGGAGGTGTTCATAATGAAAAACTTAGCAATTATTACAGGTGCAAGCGGAGCAGGAAAAACTTATGCTCTATCAATTTTTGAAGAAAATGGGTATTTCATTATTGATAACATTCCAGAAAGTATTCTTCCAAATTTAAAAGTTGAACTTTGTTCAAATAATCCAAATTATGAAAAAGTAGCTTTGGCAATGCCTTTAGCTAGTGCTTTAGTAGCATATAAAACATTTAACGATGTTGATAATCTAGAGATCTCAACAGTCTGTATTGATTGCTCGAAAGATGTTCTTCTTGAAAGATTTAGATTGAGTCGTAGAATTCATCCGCTTCAAACCAAAGGAAAGTCTTTAAATGAATGTATTGATTTAGATCATAAAATTATTGAAAATATTAGAGAACAATCAACATTTTATGTTGATACATCAAAACTTGATCTTCCTAATTTCAGAAAAGTTCTATATCACAACTTATTTAACAACGAAGAACAAAAACTCACTGTTAATTTTGTTTCTTTTGCTCTTAAAAAAGGAATTCCTCAAGATGTTGAAATGTTTTTTGATCTTAGATTCCTTCCAAACCCACATTGGGTTGAAGACTTAAAAAATCTCAATGGCTTAGACAAACCTGTAGTTGAATATATTTTTAGTTTTCCAATTACAAACGAATACTTAGAAAAACTTGTTAGTTATCTTGACTTTTATCTAGAACAAGTAAGCCAAAAATCGAGTAAATCAATTTCAATTGGTGTTGCATGCAGTGGTGGTCATCATAGATCAGTTGCTATCGCAGAATATTTGAAAAAGTATTATTCCAAAAAATACAATACAACCACTCAACATAGGGATATTGATAAATAACCATGCAAGCTAAAGTTTCGTTCACTCAAAAGGTTAAAGAGGAAGTTGTTTCCGTTCCTTTTAGTGACGAACATTTAAGAGGTATGTTAGCTTCATTTATTAAGATAAATGGAGTTTTAAAATATTCTAAAGATAAACAAACGATTGTATTAAGAACCGAAAATGCTAAGATCGCAAAGTTTATTTATCACGCAATAGAACGAATATATGGCGTTCCATGTCGCTTTACTTATTCAAAAGCAATGAATTTTAAGAAAAGACTTTTCTATAACATTGTTATTGAAGAGGCTGATTATATTATTCAAGACTTAGAGATCTCCTTCATAGAAGGAAAAATATCCAAAAATATCGTTTGTAACGACGATATGATTGCCGCTTATTTGGGTGGTGCTTTTCTTGCAACAGGTTCATGCAACACTCCTAAGAAGTCAAACTATCATTTAGAAATAACTGTTAATGATGAAAATTATGCAAAATGGTTTTCAAAACTTTTTAATAAATTTTCTGCTGGAGAATTTACTGCAAAAATCATTAAAAGAAGAAATGCATATGTAGTTTATTTAAAACGCAGTCAACAAATTGCTGATTTCTTAATTTTGATTGGCGCAACCAACGCAACTCTCGAGTTTGAAAACATTCGTGTAGATCGTGATTTTTCTAATATTTCAAATAGATTGGAAAACTTAGATACAGCTAACTACAATAAAATTACTGCAGCAGCTGAAAAACAAATTGATGATATTAAAGTTATTGATAAAAGAATTGGCATTTCTAATATTAGAAATGAAAAGCAACGTGAATTGATGAGAATCCGCTTGGAAAATGATGATTTATCATTGTTTGAATTAGCAGAACTCTTAAGCAAAAAAATAGGAAAACAAGTAACACGTTCTAATATAAATCACTTATTTAGAGCCATTCATTTAATGGCTGAAGAATGCAGAGCTAAGTAAGCTTTTTCTTATTATATAATTAGCCTTTGGCTATACATTTTAATATTTATGTAAACACTTACATATATTTTTTCAGTTGACAAGAAATCTACTTTATTTATAATAAAACTCGCTTATTAATAAGGAGGACATATAAATGTCAGTTAAAGTAGCAATTAATGGATTCGGCCGTATCGGACGTTTAGCATTCCGTCAAATGTTCGGTGCTGATGGTTATGAAATCGTTGCAATCAACGACCTCACATCCCCAGCAATGCTCGCCAACCTATTAAAATATGACACAGCACAAGGTGGTTATGCTGGAGTCTTCGGAGAAAACAAACACACAGTTTCTTCAAAAGAACCAGTATTCGCAGAAGATGGTAAGACAGTTGTCGTTCCAGGTTCAATTACAGTTGATGGTAAAGAAATTACAATCTATGCAGAACCAAAGGCACAAAATCTTCCATGGGGCAAATTAGGTGTTGATGTTGTCTTAGAATGTACAGGTTTCTATACTTCAAAAGAAAAATCACAAGCTCACATCGATGCAGGTGCTAGAAAAGTCGTTATTTCTGCTCCAGCTGGAAAAGACTTAAAGACAATCGTCTATAACGTTAACCACGAAACATTAACAAAGGAAGATAACATCATTTCAGCAGCTAGCTGCACAACAAACTGCTTAGCTCCAATGACAAAAGCATTAAATGATAACTTCCCAATTCAATCAGGTATCATGACAACAGTTCACGCATACACTGGTGACCAAATGATTCTTGATGGACCACACCGTAAAGGTGATTTAAGAAGAGCACGTGCTGGTGCAGCAAACATTGTTCCAAACTCAACAGGTGCTGCTAAAGCAATTGGCTTAGTTCTTCCAGAATTAAATGGTAAACTCATCGGATCAGCTCAACGTGTCCCAGTCGCAACTGGTTCAACAACAATCTTAGTTGCTGTTGTTAAAGGTGAAGACGTCACAATTGAAAAGATCAACGCTGCAATGAAATCACAAGCAAGTGAATCCTTCGGTTATACAGAAGAACCACTCGTTTCAAGTGATATCGTTGGTATGAGATTCGGTTCATTATTCGATGCAACACAAACAATGGTTATTAAACTTGCAGAAGGTTTATACCAAGTTCAAGTTGTTGCATGGTACGATAACGAAAACTCATATACAAGCCAAATGGTTAGAACCATTAAGTACTTCTCAGAAAAGTGCTAATTAGCTAAACAAGCTTATTAAGAGGCATTCTTTATGGATGCCTCTTTATTCTCAAATTAGGAGATTAACTATGTTAACAGTTGACAATTTAAAAGATTTATCCGGTAAAGTTGTCGTCGTTCGTGTAGACTTCAATGTCCCACTCAAAGATGGCAAAATCCGTGATGACAACCGTATCGTTGCAGCTCTTCCAACAATAAAAAAATTATTAGAACTCAACGCACGTGTTGTTCTCCTTTCACACTTAGGAAAGGTCAAACACAAAGAAGCTCCAGAAGTTGTCGAACAACAAAAAGCTAAGAACAATTTAGCAGTTGTTGCTCCAAGACTTGGCGAACTTCTTGGCAAAAATGTTGCTTTCTCAGCAGCTACACGTGGTGAAGAATTTGAAAAAGCAGTCGCATCATTAAAAGATGGTGATGTCTTACTCGTTCAAAATACACGTTATGAAAAAGGCGAAGAAAAGAATGATCCAGAACTCGCAGCAGCATGGGCAAAAGTTGCAGATGCTTATGTAATGGATGCATTCGGTTCAGCTCATAGAGCTCACGCTTCGACATATGGCATTCCAGCAATCTTAAAAGAAGCAGGAAAACCAGTTGCAGCAGGCTACTTAGTTGAAAAAGAAATCGCAAACTTAATGAAATGTGTTGATGTCAAAGATAGCGATCGTCCATACATTGCTATTCTTGGCGGTTTAAAAGTTTCAGATAAGATTAAAGTTATCGATTCACTTCTTAAGAAGTGCGATAAGATTATCATTGGTGGAGCTATGGCTTACACATTCAAGAAAGCTCTTGGATTCACAACAGGTGATTCACCAGTTGAAGATGAGCAACTTGAATATGCAAAGAATTGCTTAGCACAAGCCAAGGGTAAAATTGTTCTTCCAGTTGATGCTGTTGTAACAAACGGTTTTGAAGGTTGGACAGAAAAGAAAGTCTGTGGAGATAATGTCCCAGATGGATACCAAGGCATGGATATTGGTCCTGAAACAGCAAAATTATTTGCTAAAGAAATTGCTTCAGCAAAGATGATTTTCTGGAATGGCCCAATGGGTGTCTTTGAACAAGAAGATTTTGCTGCAGGAACAAAAGCAATTTGTGATGCAGTTTCAAAATTAAATGGCTGTTTCTCAGTCTGTGGTGGTGGAGATTCTGCTGCAGCTATTAAAGAATTTGGCTATAAAGATTCATTCTCACACGTTTCAACAGGTGGCGGTGCTTCCCTTGAAATGATTGAAAATGATGGTCACTTACCAGGCGTTGATATTTTAAAGTAATATGAGACGTAAATTATTATTTGGTAACTGGAAAATGAACAAAGTCAGAGACGAAGCTAAGGCTTTCGCCGCTGAATCAGTTGCTTTAAGAGAATATGCTGATAAAAACAATATTGATATTGGTGTAGCTCCAACATTCTTATCACTTTGTTCAGTTAGAAAAAACAATCCAGACCTCATCGTTGCAGCACAAAACTGCCACTTCGAAGATCATGGCGCATTTACAGGCGAAATCTCAATTCCTATGTTATTAGACTTAGGAGTCACTTGGTGTATCATTGGTCACTCAGAAAGAAGAGCATATTTTGCTGAAACAAACGAAACATGCAATAAAAAGCTAAAAGCTTTATTTGCAAATAATATGACACCAATCTATTGTGTTGGTGAAACACTTGATCAATTTGAAAAAGGCGTAACAAAAGATATTATTGAAGAACAAGTTAGAGTTGGCTTAGAAGGCTTAACAAAAGAAAATGTTGCTTCAATGGTTATTGCCTATGAACCAGTTTGGTCAATTGGTACCGGCAAAAACGCATCAAAAGAAATCGCACAAGATATTTGCTCATTTATCCGTAATCTTGTTAACAAGATGTTCGGTGATGCAAGCGAAACAGTTCGCATTCTTTATGGCGGAAGCGTAAAACCAGAAAACGTTCGTGATTATTTATCAGAGAACGATGTTGATGGCGCTTTAGTTGGTGGTGCAAGCTTAAAAGTTGAATCATTTAAGCAATTAGTTGAAAATATCATTAAATAGTTATGGAAAATACAGGAACAAATATTAATAGCCAATCAAGATCGTCTTTCTTTGGAAAGACTTTTGGTTATATGTTCCTCGCATTAGTGATTACAGCCGGGATAGCCTTTGGTTTATCCTGGCTTTTTACATCAGGCCCTCTTGCCTTTTGTACAATTGATCACATTGCAGGAACAATTACCTTTATAGAAGGTAAAGATACTTTTGCAACCATTTATTTTGTTTTAGAAATAGCTTCATTTATTGGAATTATTGCTACTTCAATATGGTTCTCATTTTCAAGTGCATTTGGTAAACGTAGTTTATGGGCACCATTTATTGCTAATGCAGTGGTGTTTGGTGTTTTCTTCTCTGCCTTACTATTTGCAGTTGATTCATTTACTCTTTTAACAGCCTTAGGTTTGTCTGCATTATTCTTTGCATCTATGGCTTTATTTGGAGTAATGATCAAAAACATTGGACCAGTCGTTTTAATAATGATGGGTTTAGCAACAACTTTGTTGTTTGGGTTCTTATTTGGATTTATTTTATCTTTATTAGTTCCGGGCTTTGCTCTTGTTAATTACTTAATCGTTTCTGGTGCATGTTTACTTCTTTCGCTTTTATGTACAATCTTTGATGTTTGGAATGTTAAAAAGATTTCAGAAGCTGGAGAAGCAAGCAATAACGTTGCTTTATATTTTGCATTCCATTTATATTTAGATTTCTTAATTATATTCGTACGCATATTGCGCTTGGTTTCCTATTTCAGAAACTGATGACACGTATATGTGTGCGTACACGTATATATAATAGAAGGAAGAAGACAACGACTCTCGGGTGACCATTTTCTTAATAATAATGGCCTCCCGAGATTAAAATTTATCTGCATAAAACCAAAAATTAGTTATTTTGCAAATTTGTGTTCCATATAAATATGAAGAAATTAAGTAATCAAATGAAAAATTTAAAATAAAATCTTGATTTTATATATTGGAATACTATAATTAAACACAGCCCCTTTAACGAGGGGCTTTCATTCGCTTGTGAATAATGTGAAAAATTTTTAAAAAAATATTTGACACTATATATTCAAAAGTGATAGACTCTAAAAAGCGCGTGTTTCTTAAAGAAGCACCTAGAGCGTAAGAGATTACGTAGCGCTAACTGATCTTTGAAAACTGAACAGATGATGTACAAATTACATTAACGTCAATTTTTTTAAACAATAAAACCAGAATTTATTATGAACTAAGATATAAACTTTTTGAGAGTTTGATCCTGGCTCAGGATGAACGCTGGCGGCGTGCCTAATACATGCAAGTTGAACGGGAAGGGTAGCAATATCCTTCTAGTAGCGAACGGGTGAGTAACACGTAGGTAACCTGCCTTACAGTTTGGGATACCCGAGGGAAACCTTGGCTAATACCGGATAATTCTTCGAGAGGCATCTCTTGAAGCTAAAAGGGGCCTTTAAAGCCTCGCTGAAAGATGGACCTGCGGCGCATTAGCTAGTTGGTGAGATAACAGCCCACCAAGGCGAGGATGCGTAGCCGACCTGAGAGGGTGAACGGCCACACTGGAACTGAGACACGGTCCAGACTCCTACGGGAGGCAGCAGTAGGG
>CALEHV010000017.1 GCA_937876465.1 uncultured Bacillota bacterium
AGGTATAAGAGCTGAAATGAAAAAGATGGGAAGACCAAAATCAGACAATGCAAAGAAGAAAGTATTAAGCATTCGTGTTCCTGATCAGCTATATTCCCAGATGCTTGTATACGCCGAACAACATAAAATGAATACAACGGACATTGTCCTAAAAGGGGTAGAGATACTTTTATCCGAGCAGAAAAAATAGTGAGTGCTTCTCTCTTAAGAGGAGGAAACTATTATGGCGAAAGTCAGAAAAGATTTGCGAGGAAGATCTTTACGCAAAGGAGAAGTACAAAGATCATCAGATAAAAGATACATGTACACCTATACAGATCCGATGGGCAGACGTAAATTTATATATGCTAACGATCTGGCAGAACTAAGAGAGAAAGAAGCTAAACTGATGAAGGATCAGTTGGACGGATTGGATCTCTATGTTGCTGGCAAGGCAAGTGTGAATGATACGTTTGATCGGTATATGTCCACGAAGTATAATTTGCGTGAATCTACGAGAAGTTCATATTTCTATACGTACGATCATTACGTACGTGATACCTTTGGAAATAAGCGGATTGCAGAAATAAAGTATTCTGATGTATTGCAGTTTTATTATTATCTTCTTAATGAAGTGAAAATTTCATTGGGAACTTTAGATACTGTTCATTGTTTGCTTCATCCAACATTTCAGTTGGCAGTACGGGATGAGATTATACGAAATAATCCTACGGATGGAGTAATGAAAGAAATCAGCAGAGAATCCGGAAAGAACAGAGGAATCAGACATGCATTGACCGTAGAGCAGCAAAGAGCATTCATGGAATACATTGCGAACCATCCGATATATTATCATTGGTGGCCTATGTTTACGGTGTTGCTTGGAACAGGGTGCAGAATTGGAGAAGCATTAGGGCTTCGATGGCAAGATTTAGATTATGACAGAAGAACAATCAGTATAAATCATAGTTTGAGCTATTATCAAAAACCAGAGAACAACAAAAGTGTGTTGAGAATATCCAAACCAAAAACAGAAGCTGGAATACGTACAATTCCAATGCTGGACGTTGTAAAAGATGCTTTTGAAATGCTTTATGAAGAACAACTGGAAAATGGTTTTAATGAAACAGAAATTGATGGAATGTCAGGATTTATTTTTTGTAATCGTTTTGGAACAGTTCCAAATCCACAAACAGTCAATCATACGATTAAGCGTATAGCAAACAGTTATAATGCAGACGAAGTGGTGCGAGCTAAGAAAGAACGGAGAGATCCTATTATATTACCCAATTTTTCTTGTCATCATCTGAGACATACTTTTTGTACACGACTTTGTGAAAATGAAACAAATTTAAAAGTTATTCAATCCATTATGGGACATAGAAACATTGAAACAACAATGGATATTTATGCGGAAGCAACAGAGGAAAAGAAACAAGAGTCATTCGAGAATTTAGCAACAAAATTAGATATTTTTTGAGAAGTGCTTAGTAGAACGGATGACAACAATTTGTTTG
>CALEHV010000018.1 GCA_937876465.1 uncultured Bacillota bacterium
TAGACAATATGAAGTGACCCTCACGTATTCGCAAGTATCGTGAATTCGTGTAGAGTTAATGTGTTATAAAACTTTTACATTTAGCACATTGCGAAATAGGAGGATCACATGAAAAGTTTAATTTACGTCGGGATGGATGTCCATAAAGAAAGTTACAGTCTTTGCACTTATTTAATTTCGTCTGGAGAGTTTATTGGTGAAACAAAAATGGATGCTAAACCATCGTTAATAAAGCAATACCTCAACGAGATGGAAAAACTTCTCGAAGATAAGGGATATGAAGAAATAGAATTCATCACTTGTTATGAAGCGGGATGTTTGGGATTCTCATTGTATAAAGAATTAGTAAAGCTAGGTATTAATTGCAAAATTGTTGCGCCTACTACCTTACATAAATCAGCGGATTCAAATGTTAAAAAGAACGATAGAAGAGATGCTAAGATGTTGGCTCGAAATTTAGCGTATGGAACATGTTCTTTCGTTCATATTCCTGATGAAATAGACCAAGAAACTAGAGAATATATTAGAATGAGGATGGCCCATAAAAGAGAAATTAAAAGAATCAAAAATATGATTAATTCATTTTGTCTTAGAAATGGATATAAATACGAAGGGAATTATTGGACCGATAAACATATATCGTGGTTGAAACATCTTGAACTTAATGACTTTCTAAAATCGATATTAGTTGAATATGTCGATACATACGATATCTTAATGACTAAATTAGATAGAATTGAAGGCAAAATTGAAGAAATATCATTATCGGATCGATATAAAGAATCTGTTGATAAAGTTTCTTGTTTAAAAGGTTTAACTAGACAAGGTGCTTTGACGATAATATCCGAAATTGGTGATTTTACTAGATTTAATACAACAAACGAATTGTGTTCTTATTTAGGGTTGGTTCCTGGCGAACGTAGTAGTGATGGGAAAGGTCCATCTTTAGGAATAACCAAATTAGGGAATACGGTTGTTAGGAATCAACTTGTAGAAAGTGCAAAATCAATAACATTAGGTATCAAATGGATTAAATCAAAGCGGCTTAAACAGCGACAAAAAGGAATGCCTTTGGACATAATTTCTTATGCAGATAAAGCATCTAAAAGATTATTTGATAAATATCATTCCATGATCTCTAGAGGTGTGCATTGCAATAAAGCTGTTACAGCTATAGCTAGAGAATTAGTGTGTTTCGTTTGGGGCATGATGACCAACAATATTTCAGAAAGAAAGGTAGGAACAGTAAACTAGTAAATTGCCAAAAAACTTTTAAATGGTGGTTAATTGAGGCTTTGATTTGAAAGGTTCAGTCATCCACGTTATAGGCTATAACAAAACAGTTGAGGATAGAGAGTGGGACTATTCAGCAGAACCATTGACCTGTAGATAAGCTGGAAACAGTGAATTCACGAATAGCAGAGTGGCAATAAGCTGATCGAATCTTCAAGGCTTCAACTAAGCATCATTTAAGGGTTACTTTGTAAAAAAACATTGACAACAGGTCACATCATAGCAGCCTATAGATACTGAATCCATTA